>JAXDCR010000017.1:0-3611 GCA_034677845.1 Bacteroidales bacterium
GACCTTTACATGGCCATCAGCAGCTGTTCCGACCTGCTTGAAAGTTACGGGGGACATATGTACGCGGCAGGTTTGACGCTAAAGACCGAAAATGTGCAGAAGCTGAGAGACCGCTTTGAGGAAGTGGTGCGCAGCACAATCACGGCTGACCTCCTTATCCCCCAGGTTGAAATTGATACGGAGCTCAACTTCAGGGATATCAATCCCGGGCTTTTCAACATGATCAGACAGTTTGAACCTTTTGGCCCTGAAAATATGAACCCGGTATTCTTCGCGGAGAATGTGTCTGACAGCGGATACGCAAGACAGGTTGGCAACGGGAAGGAACATTTGCAGCTTGGCCTCATCCAGGAAGACCTTCCATATGATGTGTTCAGGGCCATTGCATTCAACCAGGCCTCCTGCATTGACAAAATCAAAGAAGGCATGGGTTTTGACATAGCCTATACACTTGTTGAAAACACTTTTCGCGGTGAATCGAGCATCCAGCTCAACATTAAAGACATAAAGATCGAAAGATAAAATTCACATGTTCTATGCGAATCGGATTTGACGCAAAACGGGCATTCTTTAACAACAGCGGCCTTGGCAGTTACAGCAGGAACCTGCTGGAGGGACTGGCAAAAAAATATCCCGAAAATGAGTACTATCTGTACACACCCGGCATTAATTACGACCTGTTTGAACCTAAAAAGGAATGTTTTGTGGTAAAAGGACCTGAAAAACTCATCCACCGCCTCTTCAGGTCATACTGGCGTTCCTACTACCTGTCGCTGAAACTGATCATGGACGGGATCGACATTTATCACGGGCTCAGCCATGAGATTCCGAAAAATTTCCCTTCGCGGCGGATCCGTTCAGTGGTGACAATTCATGACCTTATCTTCCTCAGGCTTCCGTACCTTTACAGAACCATTGACCGGATAATCTATGAGAACAAGGTCAGATACTCCTGCAACAGGTCCGACCGGATCGTGGCAGTCAGCGAGCAGACCGCTGCCGATATTATCGACTTTTTTAAGGTAGACCGGAACAAGATCGATGTGGTGTATCAGGGCTGCAATCCGATGTTCTATAACGAAGTCCCCCAGGTCGGAAAGGAAATCCTCAGGATGAAATACCTGCTTCCCAAGTCCTTCATCCTGTACGTTGGCACTATCGAAGAACGCAAGAACCTGCTAACCCTGATCAAGGCGCTCTACTATGGCAAGATTGACCTCCCGCTGGTTGTCATCGGAAAGCCCACGCCCTATCTGAATAAAGTTACCGGTTTTATTGACAGGCACAGCCTGATCAATGTGATCTTCTGCGATATAATCCAGAACCAGGATCTGCCCGGTATATACCAGCTGGCGGACCTGTTCGTCTATCCGTCCATTTTCGAGGGATTCGGCATTCCTGTGCTGGAAGCCCTGTACTCCAAAGTACCTGTCATCACTTCAAAGGGCGGCTGTTTTGCCGAAGTCGGCGGACCCCATACGCTGTATGTCGATCCGAACAATATTGAGGAAATGGCAGCTGCCATTAAGAAAGTTCTGACGGACAAAGAACTTCATGATCTGATGGTCAGGGAAGGTTACCGCTATGCCAGAAACTTTGATGAGGACAAGGTAAGCGCAAACATGCTTCAGGTCTATCAAAAGGCTCTGCAACATGCAGGATGACCTTCAGTGTGCCTTTAACGTGCTTGTGAAGGGAGGAGTCATCCTCTATCCGACCGATACAATCTGGGGAATCGGTTGTGATGCAACCCTGGAAACAGCAGTCAGGCGCATATACGAAATCAAGCACCGCAGTGACTCAAAAAACCTGATCATCCTTGTACCCGACTTTGACATGCTTGACCGGTACGTCGGCCCTGTGCCCGCTGTCGCACGTGAACTGATCAGCCTGTCGGAAAGACCTCTCACACTCATACTCGACAATGCCCGGAACCTCGCCCCTAATGTCATGGCAGACGATGGATCTGTTGCTGTGAGGGTGACAGGCGACATGTTTTGCCGGCAGCTGATCAGGCTTCTTGGCATGCCCATTGTGTCGACATCTGCCAATATAAGCGGCAGGCCCTGGCCTTCCTGCTTCATACAGATAGACAAATCCATCATAAAAGCAGTGGATTATACAGTCACCCTGAGGCAATCCGAAAAAACGCCGGGCAGGCCATCCGGAATCATCCGGCTACGGGCCGACGGAACCATAAAGGTGATCAGGGAATGAGGGGTTAGTAAAAAATTCCTATTTTTGGCACTTTAATTTTATTCCTCCGGCGTTTGACAGGTCGCGTCAACATACTCATCATCAGGCTCAGTTCAATAGGTGATATTATCCTGACCACTCCATTGCTGCGTTCCCTCCGCGAACATTTTCCTCTGGCGACCATCAGCTTTGTCATTAAGGAACGGTATGCAGACCTTCTGGCAAACTGCCCCCATATAGACAACCTCATCTCTTTTGACAGCAACAGGGGATTTGCTGAGCTCAGAAAGCTGAAAAGAAAGATAAGGGGTCTAAAGCCTGATATTCTTCTTGACATTCACAGGAACTGGCGTTCATTTTACCTTCGCGCAGGTATTGGCGCAAAATATACTGGCTCTTACCGCAAGCAGATATTATACCGCACCTGCTTTGTCTGGTTCGGCCTTAACCTCTACCGCGTAATCAAGCCTGTCTACCTGCGTTATTATGAGTCTGCCGAAAAGCTTGGGGTCACCTACGACGGACAGGGCACGGAAATCAGCCTGCCGGATGAATGCATCGGCAAAGTCAGCAATATGCTTGGATCATCGGGCTATGCACAGGGTGCACCGCTTGCCGTCATATGCCCGGGAGCCACATTCAGGAACAAGGAATGGCCTGCTGAACATTTTATCGAGACAACAAACCGGCTGATCCGTGATCACGGTATTTTTGTGGCCATCCTCGGCGGCCGTGAAGATGCCGGCCTGTGCCACCGCATTGTTGAAGAAACAGGCGGAAGGGCTGTCAGTTTTGCGGGCCGCCTGAACCTTCCCGAAGCCGCCGCACTGCTCAGGCTCAGTAACCTGGCCGTTACAAATGACAGCGGACTGATGCATCTGGCGCAATCGCAAAAGACCCCGGTGGTCGCCATTTATGGTCCCACTACCCGTGAGCTGGGTTATTTTCCCTTCGGTGAAAACAGCAAGGTCATTGAAACCAGCCTGCCATGCAGGCCATGTACCCATAATGGCCTGAATCATTGTCCCCGCAAGCACTTCAGGTGTATGAAAGAAATTAAACCGGACAGGGTGGTGGATGCTGCCATTCAGTTGATAAAAAACAACATACACCGATGAAAAAAACTGGCGCATTTCTTTTATACAACATTTTTATATCGCCTTTCATCTGTATCGGCTTTTTCCTGGGCTCTTTATTCAATGCCAAGATGAGGGAAGGGCGCAGGGGCAGGAAGAATCTTTTCAGCACAATCAGGGAGGAGATGGAAAAGACAGGCCGAAGCGGAAAAAGAGTGCTTTTTCACTGCACCTCGGCAGGGGAATGGCTACAGGCATTGCCCATCATTGAAAAAATGAAAGCCATAGATCCGTCTCTGACCGTTATGGTTTCCTTCTTTTCACCCTCCGGCTACCGCT
>JAXDCR010000018.1:0-12803 GCA_034677845.1 Bacteroidales bacterium
CACAACTAATTTAGGAAGAATCCTTTTTATTATATATCTGTATATCAAATAGTTATTAACATTAATGAAATTAAATTGTTGATAACTAGGCTATTAAATTAAATCTCTTATGTCGAACTCACGTTAAATAATATTTGCTGAATCAGGAGTTATTGAGGAGGTTGGGGTGAATATTATTATCACTTTCCGTTGAATAGAATGTGGTTGATGGTGCTGTTATTTTGTCTCAAGATTTTTTCAGTTAACTTTACCGTTTCGGCGAATTGCCCGGAAGATATCACGGGTGTGAATAAGAATGAAGATCGGGCAGGTTTTAATGTACTGATACGTTTTATTTTCATCGGGTTACCGGTGCATCCTGCCAAAAAGATAACTATTATGAAAGCAATGCCAAGACGAAAATTTATCAGAGACGCGTCCATAGCCGGGGGAGCTTTGCTGGTTATTCCGTCACTGCAAGCGAACGGATTGTTGCAGCCCCCGCCCGCGAAGGGTTACTTCCTGAAGGAATTCGGGATTGATGAGGCGATGTGCAGCCGGCTGCTGGGCAAGGCCTTGTCAAAGGGCGGTGATTTTGCCGACCTTTATTTTGAATATACGGTGTCAAATGCTGTGGGACTGGAGGACGGCAAGGTGAACCAGTCCACGGGCAGCATCCTGCTGGGTGTGGGCATACGCACCGTAAAGGGTGAGCAGGTGGGATACGGCTTTACGCAGGACCTCAGCGAGGCATCCATGATGTCCGTTGCTGCCACGGCCGCATCCATTGCCGATTCTTCGGCTTCTGCGGAAACACTGAAGTTCGGCAGGCCTTCGACGCCAAGCTATTATCCTGTTGATCCGGCACTGATCGAGATACCCGTGGCCTCCAAACTGCCCATTATCCAGGCGGTTAATGAAAGATGCTTTGCCCTGTCGCCTGCCGTTGTGAATGTAAGGGCCTCTTTTGCCAACAGCGTGAAGCGCTTCATGATCGTCACCAGTGAAGGGAGCATCTTTGAGGAGATCTTGCCGGGAGGTTACCTTTCCGCTTCTGTTGTCGCCGAAAAGAACGGGCGCCGTGAACAGGGGGGCTGGAACCTGGGCGGAAAGCGGCCTTTTTCATTCTACAATGAGGATACTGTTAAAGCCGTCGCCACAAAGGCGGTTGACAACGCCACGGCACTCTTTGAAGCCATCCAGCCACCTGCAGGGGAAATGCCGGTGGTACTGGGTCCGGGCGTTACCGGTGTGCTGCTGCACGAGGCAATAGGTCATGGCATGGAGGCTGATTTCAACCGGAAGAACATATCCATATACAGTCAGATGGTTGGCAAAAAAGTGGCCGAACCTTTTGTAACGATAATAGACGACGCCACCAACATGTACCTGGCCGGAAGCATCAACGTCGACGACGAGGGCACACCGGGACCGAAGACCGTGCTGGTCGAGAACGGAATCCTTGCCGGCTACCTGCACGATAAGATATCAGCAAAGTATTACGGTGTCAAACCTACAGGCAACGGAAGGCGGCAGAACTTTATGAGCTACCCGATGCCCCGGATGCGCAACACCTACATGATTGGCGGCGGCTCATCGCTTGACGACATGCTGCGTGAAGCCGGAAACGGCATTTATGTGGAAGATGTAAGCAACGGACAGGTGGCGATAGGGGAAGGCGATTTTGCTTTTTACATTTCACGCGGAAGGATGATAGAAAACGGCAGGCTTGCCGCACCCATCAAGGATGTCAATATCATGGGCAACGGTCCCGACATGCTGGCCAATATTACCATGGCGGCAAACGACCTGGAGATGTACCAGGGAGGGAGCGGGCAGTGCGGCAAGAACGGACAGGGGGTGCCTGTGTCATTCGGACTGCCTACATGTCTTGTCAGATCGTTAACCGTTGGCGGAACCCAGCAGAAAGGAGCATAAAATGAAAATAATGACAAAACAACAGCAGATATTCAGCGAGCTGGCAGACTGGGTGATTGACAGAACACTCAGGGCCGGTGCAAAAGACTGCAAGGTGGGCATGTCAAAAACCCGGTTTGTGGAAATCAACTACCGCGGGCGCAAGCCGGAGATTATCAGAGAGGCCACCACGCAGGGTATTACCTTGCAGGTCTTTGTCAACAACCGCTTTGCCCAGCAATCCACCCCCGACCTTCGCAAAACAACGCTGGAAAGCTTTATCAACGATGTCATCAGCAACGCAAAAATAGTGGAGGAGGATCCCTTCCGCACCCTGCCGGATCCGGCGTATTACGATGGCCGGTCTGAGCAGCCGCTCCAGCTTGAAGACCTGGAATACGGCAAGCTTGACCCCGAACAACGACATTCCATGGTCCGCGAAGTCGAGGAGGCATGCCTGCAGCAAGGGGGCGACAAGGTAATTTCCGTAGAGGCCGGGGAAAACGACCAGCATTATGAGGAATACATCCGCACCAGTAACGGCTTTGAGGGTGCCATGACAGAAACGGAATACTGGACCGGGGCCGAGATGACTGCCCGTGATGAGGGTGACCGAAGGCCTGCAGGATATTACTGGGTAGGTTGCAGGCAGCTGGATGATCTCCCGCCGCTGAGCGGCGTTGGTAAAACTGCGGCGGAAAGAACGCTGGACCTGATGGGGGCCGGAAAGATCGAAACGGAAACCCTGCCGGTGATCATACGGAACGATGTGGTATCGACGGTGCTGGGAGGTTTCATAACCGCCATGTCCGGGGGCAACATTCAGCAGCAGCGCTCCTTCCTGGCGGATAAGAAAGGTCAACAGGTGGCCTCCAGGGTCTTCACCCTGATCGACGACCCCTTCATCCCGAGAGCGCTGGGATCGAGATATTACGACGGAGACGGGTTCCCGGCAAAGCGGCGGGAGCTGGTCAGCCAGGGCAGGGTGAACGACTTCCTGATCGGCTGGTATTACAGCCGAAAGCTGCAGTGCGAACCCACCACGGCCGGCACTTCCAACCTGATCATCCCCCCGGGCGGAAGGACGGTGGATGAGATCATTAAGGACCTGGGAAGGTGCATTCTTATAACCAATTTTATCGGCGGCAACTCAAACCCGACAACCGGTGATTTTTCCATGGGCATCATTGGCAAGCTTTATGACAGGGGACAGTTTGTGCAGTCTGTGGCCGAGATGAACATGGCAGACAACCACCTGAAATTCTGGAATAAACTGGTTGAAGCCGCGGGCGATCCATGGGTTTACGACACCTACCGCATGCCGAGCCTTGTCTTTGACAACGTGCTTGTATCAGGGGTATGATCAACCTGTAACATAAAGGTAAGGACATTTATAAAGGCATCGCAGGTTGATTTTAATAGCATAACAGCAGCCATGACAGGTAAACTGATCGAATGCGTCCCTAACTTCAGCGAAGGCAGGGACATGCAGGTGATGGGACAGATAACCGGGGTGATCCGGAAAGTGGAAGGGGTGCGGCTGATCGGCATGGACCCCGGCAAGGACACCAACCGGACAGTCGTCACCTTCGTCGGAACGCCGGATGAGGTGTGCGAGGCCGCCTTCCTGGCTGTCAAAAAGGCCTCCGAGCTGATTGACATGACAAGGCACCATGGCAAGCATCCGCGCTTCGGCGCTACGGATGTCTGTCCCCTCGTGCCCGTCTCCGGCATCACCATGGAGGAGGTCGTTGTCCTGGCCCGGCGGCTGGCAAAACGGATAGGGGAGGAGCTTGGCATACCGGTTTACTGCTACGAGTTTGCCGCCACGGAAGAAAAACGCCGCAACCTGGCCAGCGTGCGGCAGGGTGAATACGAAGCCCTGCCGTTGCGCATGGCGTCGGAGGACTGGAAGCCTGATTACGGGCCCCGCGAGTGGGACAAACACGTTGCCCGAACCGGTGCAACGGCAGTGGGGGCACGCAATTTCCTTGTCGCATATAATATCAATCTGAACACAACCTCAGTGCGCAAGGCCAACGCAGTTGCCTTTGACATACGCGAAAAGGGAAGGATGAAGCGGAAGGGCAATCCGCTCACCGGAACAATCGTGCGGGATTCTGAAGGCATGCCTGTCTATGAACCGGGACTGCTGAAATCTGTCAAGGCCATCGGCTGGTATATTGAGGAGTACGGCATTGCACAGATATCGGTCAACCTGACAGACCTGAGCGTCACTCCCATGCATGCGGTGTTTGACGCCGCCTGCGAGCGGGCCACGGCAAGGGGCCTGCGCGTAACAGGCTCCGAGCTTATCGGTGTGGCGCCCCTGAGTGCTTTGGTGGAGGCCGGCAAATATTTCCTTCAAAAGCAGAACCGGTCCGCCGGCATCCCGGAACGGGAGATCGTCAGGATAGCTGTAAAGTCGATGGGACTGTCGGAACTGAGGCCTTTTGATCCTGACAAGAAGATAATCGAATATATTTTAAGGGACAAGACGGAAGGGAAGCTTGTAAATAAGAGTCTGTCAGCCTTTGCGAACGATACAGCGTCCGAATCCCCGGCACCCGGCGGAGGTTCGGTAGCCGCCTACCTCGGCGCCCTGGCCGCTTCACTGGGCACTATGGTGGCCAATATTTCAGCCAACAAGCCGGGATGGGATGAACGATGGCAGGTATTCTCCACCTGGGCAGAGAAGGGCATGGCAATCCAGTCTGACCTGCTGGCGCTGGTGGACGAGGATACGGCTGCTTTCAACCGGGTGATGGAGGCGTTTGCCATGCCCAAGGAGACAGAAACTGACAAGCAGCTTCGGAAAAATGCCATACAGGAAGCCACAAGGCGGGCCATTGAGGTTCCTTTGCAGGTCATGAGGCGCTCCTTCGACGCATTTGAGATCATTAAGGCAATGGCAGAGAACGGAAATCCAAACTCTGTGTCCGATGCCGGGGTGGCGGTCCTTTGTGCCCGCAGCGCCGTTTCCGGTGCCTTCCTGAATGTGAGGATCAATGCAGGGGGCATTGAGGACAGAGGATTCCTGAAAAAAGTGCTTGCCGAGGGTACTGCACTTGAAAATGAAGCCCTAAGGCTGGAAGGGGAAATCCTGCAGATCGTCAGGGCAAAAATTGGTGATAAGCTGTGAAAGTTTACAAATTATAAATACGTTCCCCGTTTTTCCATATTGATGATGGTGTCAGGCTGCCCTGGCTGTAAAGGATCTCACGGTAATCGGCGCAGGGGAAAGCGATGAAGTCTGCCTGGCATCCGGCGCTGAGCCGGCCCCTGTCTGAAAGGCCCAATGCCGCTGAGGCACGGAAGGTGATGGCTGCCAGGGTTTCTGCCATGGTAAGTCTTTCCGCCATGCCCATGACCGAAGCCTGCATCAGCAGGTTGCCCATGGGGGCTGAACCCGGGTTCCAGTCCGACGCAATGGCAAGGGAGGCGCCGGCATCCAGCATCCTGCGGGCAGGGGCGAAGGCGGTGCCCAGTCCCATCGACGATCCGGGAAGCACAACAGGTATCACCCTGCTTTCTGACAGCAACCTGATATCCTCCTCCCGGCTGACTTCCAGGTGGTCAGCGCTCAGCAGCTGCATTTCAGCGGCAAGACGCAGTGCGCCGCCTGTGAACTGGTCTGCATGCATGGTGAGATCAAAGCCCATCCTGCGGGCCGCTTCCAGGTAAAACCTTGCATCCGAGACGGTGAAGGCACCTTCATCAACATATATATCAATACGGTTGCTCAGCTGCCTTTCCTTAACTATGGGAAACAGCTGGTGGATGGCCTGTTCCAGGTATTGACGGGCGGTGCCTGTGAAATCACGCGGTTTTATATGGGCAGCCAGGCAGGTGGGCACCAGCGTTGCCTTTGTCAGTGCATCCGCTTTTCGTATGGCACTCAACATTTTGATTTCAGCTCTGGTGTCAAGGCCGTAGCCGCTTTTTACTTCGGCCGTGGTGATGCCCTGGCTGAGCAACCTGTTGGCACGTAAGGCGGTAAGCTTCGCCAGTTCATCCTCCGGTGCCCGTCGTGTTGCCAGCACAGTGGACCATATTCCTCCGCCTTTGTCGGCAATCTCGGTATAGCTTTCACCCGACAGGCGGCGTGCATAATCACCGGCCCTGGAACCCGCCCAGCAGATGTGGGTGTGCGCGTCTACCAGTCCCGCCACCAGCGTGCATTGCCCTTCGACAGCTTCAACGTCGGATACAAGGCTCTTAAGCTCCCTGAAGGAGCCGGTGGCTTCAATGATGCCGCCGCTGACAATGACACCGGCATCCTCAAGGATTTCCATGCTGTCGTCGGAAAGCGGACCCTTCAACGGCAGGCCTTCCATTGTGAGGACTTGTGAAAAGGGGCCGACAAGCTTCAGTCTGTTGTTTCTCATCTAATTTTAAAAGGTGAGGTTGTATTTTTTCAGATTGTCTTTTGCCTGTTCATAACCGGCGTCGGCGTGGCGGTATATACCCAGGGCGGGATCGTTGTGCAGCACCCGGCGGATGCACTTTTCCGCGGTTTCTGTGCCGTCGGCCACAACCGCCATTCCTGCGTGCTGGGAGTATCCGATGCCAACCCCGCCGCCATGATGAAAAGACACCCAGGTCGCCCCGCCGCAGGTGTTTGCCATCAGGTTGAGGAGCGGCCAGTCGGATATGGCATCGCTGCCGTCTTTCATCCCTTCGGTTTCACGGTTGGGCGAGGCCACCGATCCGCAGTCCAGGTGATCCCTGCCGATGACCACGGGTGCCTTTACCCTGCCGGTTCTCACCAGCTCGTTGAACAGAACCCCCGCCTGTTCACGTTCGTGCATCCCCAGCCAGCAGATGCGTGCCGGCAGTCCCTGGAACCTTACCTTCTGCCGTGCATGCTGCAGCCATTTGATCAGATGTGTGTTGTTGGGAAACAGCTCCATCAGGGCTTCATCGGTAGCCGCGATGTCATCCGGGTCACCTGACAGGGCTGCCCAGCGGAAAGGGCCTTTGCCCTCGCAGAACAGGGGACGGATGAATTCCGGCACGAATCCCTGGTAGTCAAAGGCATGATCTTCGCCTCCCTGCCGGGCGAACTCCCTCAGGTTGTTGCCGTAATCAAAGACGATGCTGCCCCGCCGTCGGCATTCCAGCATAAGCGACACCTGGCGGGCCATGCTTTGTAGCGAAAGATCCCGGTATTTG
The DNA here is from genome assembly GCA_034677845.1 of Bacteroidales bacterium. Classification (GTDB taxonomy): domain Bacteria; phylum Bacteroidota; class Bacteroidia; order Bacteroidales; family UBA10428; genus UBA5072. Next base: position 7,072 of record JAXDCR010000018.1, read on the forward strand.
GCCGGATCAGACTTCCTCAGAACCCTGGCCTCTTCCAGTCCGATATGCTGGGGTACGTATCCGTTCACCGGATCATGTGCCGAGGTCTGGTCGGTCAGCACGTCAGGTATCAGGTTCTCATCCACCAGTTTCTCCAGCACATCGACGATATTTCCTGTCAGTCCCACCGACACCGCCTTGCCCAGGTTGCGTGCCTGCAGCACGAGCTCCCTGGCTTCTTCCCAACTGCCTGTCATATGGTCGACATACCCCGTGTTCAGTCTTTTCCTGATCTTTTCCGGATCGACATCCGCACCGAGGAAGGTGTACCCTGCCATGGTGGCTGCCAGCGGCTGGGCGCCGCCCATGCCGCCGAGTCCCCCCGACACAAGCAGTTTATGTGCCGTGGATCCGTTGAAGTGCTTTCTGCCGCAGCCGGCGAAGGTCTCGTAGGTACCCTGCAGGATACCCTGTGTGCCGATGTAAATCCAGCTGCCGGCCGTCATCTGCCCGTACATGGTCAGTCCCCTTTCCTTCAGCCTGTCGAAAGTGTCCCACGTGGCCCATGCCGGCACCAGGTTGCTGTTGGCGATCAGCACGCGCGGCGCTTCCGGGTGCGAGCGCACGATGCCAACTGCCTTGCCTGACTGCACCAGAAGGCTGTGGTTTTCGTCCAGCGCCAGCAGGCAGCGGACTATTTCCCGGAGGGCTGAGGGACTGCGCGCCGCCTGCCCCCTTCCCCCATAGACGACAAGGTCGGCGGGGTTTTCGGCCACGCGGCTGTCAAGGTTATTGAGCAGCATCCGCAGCGGGGCTTCCGTCTGCCAGGAGAGTGCGTGCAGCCGGTTTCCGGTGGGGGACCTGTATTCCGGGTGGCTGGCAAATTGTTTAATAAATGCCGAATGGTTCATGGATCTCGTTTTTAAAGTCAATGCCGAGGTTCTCCGCCGCTTCGCCGGTCAGTTTAGTCAGCTCCTTGTTGCGCACCATATCAATGGCCTGCGAAATGAGGTCGCCCAGGTACCTGTCGCTGTCGACATGCGGAATGGAGGATCGTACATGGGCGTGGCAGGCTTCGAGGAGGGGACCGGAGCGCAGGGGCCTTCTGAAGTCAAAACCCTGTGCGGCGCAGAATAGCTCGATGCCCAGTATTTTTTCAAGGTTGGCTGCAATCTGCAAGGCTTTAAGGGCACTCACGGCGCCCATGCTGACATGGTCCTCCTGACCCATTGAAGTGGGGATGCTGTCGGCGCTGGCCGGAAAGCAGAGCGACTTGTTCTCGCTGACAAGCGCGGCGGTGGTGTATTGCGGTATCATCAGACCCGAGTTCAGTCCCGTTTCCTTCATCAGCAGTTTCGGCAAGCCTTCAATGGTGTCGTTGAGCGACAGAAATATGCGCCGGTCGGCGATGTTGCCAAGCTCGGAAGCGGCCACGGCGGCATAGTCAAGGGGAAGTGCCAGGGGTTGCCCGTGGAAGCTGCCCCCGCTGAGCGCCTTGTTTCTGCTGAATACGATGGGATTGTCTGTGACCGAGTTAAGCTCGGTGGTGAGCAGCTTTTTGAGGTGCAGGAAGGCATGCCTGGAGGCACCGTGCACCTGGGGGATACAGCGCAACGAATAGGGGTCCTGCACGCGGTGGCAGTTGCGGTGCGACTCCACGATCTCGGACTGGCCGATCAGCGTCCGCATGCGGTGAGCCACGTAGCGGATGCCGTCGAACGGTCTCAGCTCTATCAGGTCGGCATCGAAGGGACGCACCGATCCCAGCATGGCCTCCAGGTTCATGGCGGCGATGATGTCGGCGTTGTCGAGGCAGTTCTGGAGCTTCTCCGCAAACCGCAAAGCATTGGCGGCCATAAACTGGGTGCCGTTGATTAGTGCCAGTCCCTCTTTGGCACCGAGTTCAAGGGGTTGCAGCCCCTTTGCCTGCAGCAACGCACCTGCCGGCATCACGCGTCCCCCGTAAAAAACGCTGCCGCTGCCGATCAGGGGCAGGAACAGGTGTGCCAGCGGCGCCAGGTCCCCCGAAGCCCCCACCGACCCCTGTGAAGGCACGCACGGTATGGCGTTATTGTCAAGGTGCCACAGCAGGCGTTCGATGGTTGTTAAAGCAATGCCTGAAAACCCCCGACAAAGAGAATGAAGCTTAAGGATAAGCATCAACCGGCTGGTTTCCTCGCTGACAGGTTCACCCACGCCAACCGCATGGCTGAGCAGCAGGTTATGCTGCAGCCTGCGGGTGTCCTCCGCCGAAATCAGGGTGGTGCACAGGGGTCCCACTCCCGTGTTGACGCCGTAGACGACTGTTCTTTCCGACACCAGTTGATCAACCTCTGCTCGGTTATGCTGCACCTTTATGGCTGCCTCAGGGCATAACTCCCCCTTTACCTTTCCCCTGCTGATGTCCAGTGCCAGTCCCGGTGTCAGGGTATCGATTCCATAGCGGAAACTTATTATTGCGTGTTTTAGTAAATTTAGTGAAATCCAAGTTACCAACTTTCAGTGGCCGGAAGAATGATTTTTAACCATGGCTCTTATGCCAAATATCATGTTACGGTACGGACGAAAGCAGTATCTTTTCGGTTGTATTACCGTAATCTATCGTACCGTAAATACTTCTTTGTATGGCTGTCAGGAAAGTAATTCTCATCGGAGCGGCGGGCAGGGATTTTCACAATTTCAACACCCTCTTCAGGAATAATCCGGCGTATAGGGTCGTGGCCTTCACCGCGGCTCAGATACCCGATATCGCGGGGCGCAAATACCCGGAGGAGCTGGCGGGCACTCTTTATCCGGAGGGCATACCCATCCATGCGGAGGATGACCTGGAGAAGCTGATCACGCAGCATCAGGTGGATGAATGCGTTTTTTCATACAGCGACGTCCCTTATGAAAAGGTGATGCGCATCGGTGCACGGGTTAATGCCGCCGGTGCCGATTTCAAACTGCTGGGTGCGGCACATACGATGCTTAAAAGCAAAAAGCCCGTCATTGCCGTCGGGGCTGTGCGTACCGGCTGCGGTAAATCACAGACTTCCAGGAGGATCATCGAGATACTTATGAAAAGGGGACTGAAGGTGGTGGCTGTCAGGCACCCCATGCCCTACGGAAATATAGCGGAGCAGAAGGTGCAACGTTTTGCAACCCTTGAGGACCTGGTAAAGAACAACTGCACCATCGAGGAGATGGAAGAGTACGAACCCCATATAGTCCGGGGTAATGTGATCTATGCGGGTGTCGACTACCAGGCCATCCTGGGGGCAGCTGAAAAGGATCCGGGAGGATGTGACATCATCGTGTGGGACGGCGGGAACAATGATTTTCCTTTTTACAGACCTGATCTGACGGTTACCGTCACCGACCCCCACCGGGCGGGGCATGAAATAGCCTATTACCCGGGCGAGATCATGCTCAGGCTGGCGGATGTGGTTGTCATCAATAAGATCGACACCGCGCAACCTGAAAGGGTGCTGATCGTACGCGAAAACATTAACAAGGTGAATCCGGGAGCCATTGTCGTGGATGCCGCGTCGCCGATAATGGCCGACCGGCCGGAACTCATCAAGGGCAAGGCATGCCTGATCATTGAGGACGGACCCACCCTCACCCACGGCGAGATGAAGATCGGGGCGGCAACCGTGGCTGCCCTGAAATGGGGAGCTTCACGGCTGGTGGATCCGCGGCCTTACGCGGTGGGAAAGATAAAGGACACGTTCAGTACCTATCCCGGTATCGGAACCCTCCTGCCGGCCATGGGATACGGCAACCAGCAGATCATTGACCTGGAGAAGACAATCAACGCAACTCCCTGCGATGTGGTCGTCATCGGCACCCCCATCAACCTGAACCGGATCATCAGGATAAACAAACCCACCGTCGGCATAACCTACGAACTGCAGGAGATCGGAAGTCCCGACCTCACTACAGTTCTGGACGCCTTCCTGAAAAAGCAGGGCATCGGCTGAAAGCGGGCCGGCAACCCCCTGCCCATACCCTTGCTGCCCGTCATCTTCCTGGCAATCCGCTGAAGGGCCTGGCGGTTTTCTGCATATATGTCATCAAATTCGTTCAAGACATACATTTGATGGTAAGTCGTACGGAACTTCTGTTTTGTGACACCAAAGGGATATTTTTTATTAACTTGGCTAAAACAAACTTGAATAATCCATATGGAATTTACTGAAATTATCAGAAACCGTGAAAGCATACGCGATTATGATCCGCATCGCCCGTTGCCAAAGGAAGTGCTTGAACGGATACTGGAAGCCGGGCGGCTGGCTCCTTCTGCCTGTAACCTGCAACCCTGGAAATTCCTGGTGGTCAGCTCGCCTGAAATGCTTTCCGAAATAAGGGCCTGCTATCACAGGGAATGGTTCAGGGAAGCTCCGCATGTGCTGGTGGTGGTGGGACTGAAAGACAAGGCCTGGGTCAGAGGGAGCGATGGTTACAATTCAATCGAGACCGACCTGGCCATTGCCCTGACGCACATGATACTGGCTGCAGAGAACGAAGGGGTGGGCACCTGCTGGATCGAGAACTATGAACCTTCTGCCCTGCGCAATGTGCTCAACTTAAGCGACAACCAGGTGGTCTTCGGCATTACACCCCTGGGATATCCAAGGGAAGGCTTCCGGAAAAAAGGCATTAAGGTGCGCCGATCGCTCGATGATATTGTGGAATACCTGTAAACCGGTTTTGTGCCGGGCATGCTGCGGCTGGTCCGGACAGCTGCTTTGTTGCCCAGCACTGCCAGATTGCCCGCCTGCCTTCCCTCCAGGGCTTTCACGATGCATGTGCGGCTGCGTTGCATGTGCATATCCCATCCTCCTTCCTGGTCAATATAACGCCGGGCGATACCAAGGCTGTCGGCATAAAAGCCCATCCTCCGGATCACCCGGCGGCAGAGGGCGCTGTTTTCCTTATTCCCTTTCATGTTGGCGCATGGAGGCCAGTTCACCTGCCATCAGATCTCTGGCATATAATGATAATTGAGGAAGGCTCAGGTTATTGATTTTCTCAACAGGAATCTCCTGCATGACACGCACGATGAAATGCTGCTTTCCCTTTATAAGCAATCCTTTTTTGGGCAGCGCCTCGCGGGCGCCATCCAGCACCACGGGCTGCAGAGGCACCTGGTTCTCCTTTGCCAGGATAAAGGCTCCGTCCTTGAATGCACCAAGATGACCGTCTTCTGTGCGTGTGCCTTCCGGGAACATGTACACGGATATGCCATCCTGCAGGGTCTTTTTACAGGCAGCATACATCCTGTCCGCGCTTTCCTTGTCACCCCTTTTTACCGGGATGTATCTGTTCATGCGGATCACCCATCCCAGCACGGGGACTTTCAGGAACTCGATCTTGGACACCCACCTGAAATGCAGATAAAGCTGCATCAGAATGGGGATATCGAGAAGCGACTGGTGGTTGGATATAAACACGTAGGTCTTTTTTCTGTCAATTCTTTCCTTATGTTCGATCGTCAGCTTCCAGGCGGGATTCACAGCGATGTACATGCCTGCCCAGACGGCACAGAAGTAATGCGCGACGGTCCTGTCCCTGTCCCACGGCGCTGCCAGCAGCCAGATCAGCAAATACAGGGTGAACACGGGCAATGCGGTGACCACCACGAATGTCCACAGGAAGGCGGTGAACAGATATGAATATATACCTGTTTTCATCGAAAGCAAGATTTCGGTTCTTCCTGTCAAAATTACAGGATTTGGGTTTTACCTCGCCGGAATTATCAGAAAAAT
>JAXDCR010000019.1:0-6029 GCA_034677845.1 Bacteroidales bacterium
ACCATGGTCGGCGTCGGCGATTTACGGATCCTGCACGGAAAGGGGAATGGTATCCTTAAACAGCTAATCCGTGAATACCTGGGAACAGTGGAAATCGTTCAGTCCTTCCATGACGAACATGCAGAAAGGGGGGGCTCCGGTGTAACGGTTGTCAGACTGAACTTATAGGAATGACCCCGGCAAAGCAAATAATCGTCTTTTCTCCGGTACCGAGTCCGCGGCTGGAATACGTCTGCAGGTTTGTCTTTTCTGATCTCTGCGGTGTCAGGTTCCGGATCTCCGGTGATCCGGAAAGCCTTATGGCATCAGGCTTCTTCCGGATAAGCTACGCACGCGATATCCATGAAGGGGTGTTTAATCTGTATGCGGAGGGTCTGCTGTCGGAAAGCCACATACATCCGGTCGATGCCAGGTTGGCAGAGGCCGGGGGACAAAAAATAATCTTTCCTGCACCACCGGGGTTTGACATGCCTTTCGATATACTGGGAGCCAGTTTCTTCCTGCTGTCAAGATACGAGGAATACCTGCCCTATGTCCCCGACAGCGAAGGCAGGTTCAGGGCGGAGAATAGCCTGGCATACCGGAATGGCTTCCTCGGTGAACCTGTCATCGAAAGGTGGGCAGTCTGGCTTCAGCAGGTCATGCACCGCCACGATCCGTCACTTGTCTTCGGAAAAAGGAAGTTCAGCTTCATACCCACAATTGACGTCGATAACCCATGGGCATACCTGCACAAGGGCATGTTAAGAAATGCCGGAGGCCTTCTTAAATCACTCTCCGGCATGACTTTCAGGGAAGCCGCCGGACGGGTGGAAGTGCTGCTGGGCAACCGCAGCGATCCTTACGACAACTTTGACTATATTATTGAAAACGACAACCGGCACGGATGTCAGTCGCTCATATTTTTCCTTACCGGCAATTACGGCGGCCGAGACAGTAATTACGCTCTCCGCAGCCCGGCTTTCAGCCAGCTTGTCAGGCGTCTCGCGTCGCTACGTGAAACCGGCATCCATTTCTCATGGCGTTCACACAGAGACAGTGATCTTTTCATGCATGAAAAACAACTGTTTCAGTCCCTCACCGGTCATGAACCCCTCTGCAGCAGGCAGCATTACCTGATGATGCGTTTCCCGGACACCTTCAGGGACATTGTCAGGGCCGGCATCCGCAGTGAATATTCAATGGGATATGCATCCCTCACCGGTTTTCGGGCCGGAACATGCACCCCTTTCCAGTTTTATGACCTGGTAAAGGACATTGCCACCGGGCTCACCCTTTACCCCTTCCAGGTTATGGACGTCACCCTTAAACATTACATGAAATTAGATCCCCGGTCTGCCATCCGGGAAATCGCAAAAATAATAGCCCGGATCAGGGAAGTGAACGGCTGCTTTGTCAGCATATGGCATAATGAGTCGCTTTCCGGGCAGGGAGAATGGAAAGGATGGCGGGAGGTTTACGAGGCCATGTTTGAGGAGGCAGTCGGATGAAAAAGCCTTTTTTGGCAGGGTTGTCGGAACTGTCAGGAAAAAGACTAAATTAGTGCTTATCCGTTTAACTGAAAATGATGCCTGTTATGAAGCGCATCTGAAAGTGCTTATATCCGGGAAGGCATGGTAATTAAGTATTCCATATGTGTGTAATCAGCTCATAATTAATAATTTAATGAATAATAACAAAATGAAAAACACCTTACTGATGGCAGGAGCCATGGCCCTGGCAGTGACCTCTTTACCCCTGCGTGCACAAAGTGACAGCGGAACAGCTGACCGGCAGACCGAAAAGATCAAGACCGGATGGAACATAGGTCCCCTTCCCGTTGTTGCCTTTGATGCCGATATCGGATTCAAGTACGGGGCACAGATCAACCTGTACCATTACGGCGACGGTACACAATACCCAAAATACCGTCACCTGTTCCTCGTTGAATGGTCACGTACAACCAGGGGCAGCGGCATAAACCAGTTCCGTTATGATTCGGAATACCTCATACCAGGCATACGGGTTTCCGCAGAAGCCGCTTTGAGGACTGAGCAGGCGCTTGACTTTTACGGATTCAACGGGTACAAGGCGCCATACAACCCTGATTACGAAAATGATGAAAGCGAGGACTATATATCCCGTATGTACTACCGTCAGGAACGCAAACTGGTTAGGCTGAAAGCTGACTTTCAGGGCAGGATCACCGGCCCGCAGTTCAGGTGGCTGGCAGGAATTGAGCACAACAACGCAAGAATGGGTACCGTCGAGATTGACAGGCTCAACAAAGGCAAGGATGCGGAAGACATGCTGCCCGACACGGCACTGCTGTACGATAAGTACGTGGCATGGGGACTGATTCCGGAAGACCAGGCAGACGGAGGGAAAACAACCCTTGTTAAGCTTGGATTTGTTTACGACACCCGTGACATAGAGGCCAATCCCATGAAAGGCGTGTGGACTGAATTGCAGCTGCTCATGGCGCCTTCATTTCTCGGCAATGGCGATCTTGCCTATACAAGACTTGCCCTGACCCACAGACAGTATTTCACCCTTGCACCCAGGGTGCTGTCGCTTGCCTGCAGGCTCAGCTACCAGGCAAAGCTCAGCGGTGAGATGCCTTATTATATGCTTCCTTTCGTTTATAATACGGCACCTTCCATAACCAGGGACGGTCTGGGCGGAGCCAAAAATCTGAGGGGCATCATGAGAAACCGCATTGTGGGAGATGATTTTGTTTACGGCAATATTGAGCTCCGTTGGAAATTCCTTCGCACCGTTCTGCTGAACCAGAATATTTATCTTGCCTTGAGTGGCTTTGTTGATGGTGGAATGGTCACTTCTCCCTATAAGCTTGCCGATACTTCCAATGCCGACGCAGTCGCTTATTTCAGACAGGGATCCGAGGAAAAGATGCATTTTTCAGCCGGCGCCGGCTTTCATTTTGTCATGAACGAGAATTTTGTCATTGCCGTGGATTATGGCCGCGCCCTTGATCGCAACGACGGTGTAAAGGGATTGTATATAGAGACGGACTTCCTCTTCTGAGCCGTTGAAGGCTTAATCTGTCGCTCTGGTGACATGGAAATAAATTGCAAATTATTTTCTTGCTATTTAAAATAGCTTATTTTTGCATAGTTAAACCATTTATTTTTTTATTTTTTACTGTATGAATATTTATGTCGGTAATCTTCATTTCAATGTCAATGAGGATGAATTAAGGAAGGTTTTTGAAGAGTATGGTGAAGTCAGTTCGGTAAAGATCATCACTGACAAGTACTCCGGAAGAAGCAAAGGTTTTGGTTTTGTCGAAATGCCCAATGACAAGGAAGCTCAGGATGCCATTAACAACCTGAACGGAACCGAGATCAAAGGACGCAATGTAAACGTAAATCAGGCCAGGGAAAAGGAAAACAACGCCGGAGGGCGCAATTTCAGACCCAGAAGCTAAAAAAGCAATTGACTGGAGACGGCAGCCACAACCCTGGAAGCCTGTCAAGAATATGTCAGTCAGCCGGGTTACCCTGATGAATCGTTGTGACGGTTTATCGTAAGAAGATAAGTTGAGAGATTGAACGGATAAAAGCGCATTAATTTTTCAGGGATTACGTAAGGTATGAAAAAGCTGAGGAAGATATGACCCTCATCTTTATTGTGTTTACCTGATCTGTCATGCCAATGTCGGATCAGGTTTTTTTATGCTGATGTGCCGAATCAAGTCGGATCAGGTCTTTGTAACAGAAGATGCCGGTCAACAGGCCGGCATCTTCTGTGTCACATGGTGAACTTTTATCCCCGTATCCTTATCAAAGGCTGATGTCCACCCCGATCCCAAAGAACAGGTTGTCTTTGTAATAGCTTTGTTTTGCCGGAACCTCCGTCAGCACCATAGGTATCACATGCGTATAATCTTTGCCGCCATCCTTGTAAACCGTGAACGCACCCCCCAAGTTAACCATCAGGTTGTCCGTGATATGATAGCCTGCACCGATGCCAAAAGTGTTTGAATTGAGGCTGTAGCTCAACTCAGACTGGTAATCCTCGGTAACCCCTGTGCGACCCATCAGGTAACCCCCGCTGACAACAAGTTTCTCGGTAATGTTGTATTCCAGGGCTGCTGAAACCTCAAAATAGTTTTTATCCATGACCTTGTCGTTTCCGACCTGCTCACCTGTGGCATCCAGGGTCTTACCATAGTTTGCGTTCTTGTCGAAGAAATAATGAAATCCGGCTGTGGCTGACAGGGAAGGCAGGATCCTGTAGCTGACGCCTGCAGAGATCATGGCGGGCATATCGCTGTGAACAGTCGAATCCTGCACAAACATCCCGGCTCCGTCTTTCCCTTCGTTGACACTTTGTGTCAGTTCGAGGGTGGTCTTGAATTCATACTTGAGACCAATGTTCAGCTTATCCCCCAGTGCCACATTGGCACCCAGTATGGGCGTGTACCCGCTTCCTTTTTCCTCTGCATCGGCTTCAATATCTGCAGTCTGGGCATCAAAGGCAGCGGCATAGCCATTCAGTACGAGTATCGTGCCTGCGGGCATACCCGTTGCACCGGCGACAGCACGCATGTAATCGCCCGGTGTATAGGTTCCTGCCGCGGGAATGTTGTAAACGGGATTGGCATCGGCAGGATCGGCATCTATGGTCACGTCCTTCACGTAACCGCTGTAAGTGTTCTTCGCGGTCACGTAACGCAGTCCTCCGTAAACGCTCAGCATGTCAAATATTTCATAGGACAGCCCCAGCTGGTATCCAAAAAAAACAGAGGTGCCCTTGAAATAAATATCCGCATTGTATCCGGTGACATTTCTGAACATAGGGTCAAAGCCGTAGCCAGCCGGCGGGGGATTTGAAAAACCTGCATCCAGGGCAGCCAGAGAACCGCGTAAAATGGGTACCAGATCAGCCACCCGTGTTTCAAATGCAGGAAGGCCTGCGTCGTACTCGGCACCGCCGCCGCCGCCAACGGGATTGAAACCGAAGGAAACGGCAAATTTGCCTGTCTTATAGGCAGCATAAACGCTGGGGAAAACGGGAGCCTTTACATCGCCCAGGTATTTCTTCGGGGAACCTTTCAGAAACTGGTAGTCGTCGGTTACGTCCTTGCTCTGAAAGATGGTCTGGCTGTTCAGAGAAAAATGAAGGCCGTTATCCAGTTTCACAAGTCCCGCCGGATTGAAATAGACAGCATCGATACCCGTTGATGCATCACGGGATAAGGTTCTGACCCAGATCGCACTCTGGTTGGTGTTGGTGACGATCCCACCCCCAAAGACAAGCGGGGTGAGACATACAAAACCAAGGATCAGCGAAGTTAGTTTTTTCATTTGTATTGGTTTAGTTTAATTGTTAAATGAGCTGCAAACCGCTGCATTGCTATAGCCTTACCCGGTACTGAACCAAAGTTGAAAAGAACCCATCTCAATGAGCGTTTTAATTGCTCATGTATTGCATAAAATGAACTGAACACAAAAAACTGTACGAATATAGGCATTTCCTGAATATTGGCAAAGAACCGCACGTGCCTGTAAAGCGGCCAACCATCATGAGCTCATTTAAAATGTTAAATATTAAGTAGTTACAGCAATATTTGCTTTTGCCTGATTTGCATACGTTTGTTTATTTTTAAAGGATTAATTATTAACTGGTTCATTGACCTGTATAGCACCCAGATAAATAATATCAGAACGCTGCGCTTAGTTACTCAATTCTCTCGTGAGAACGCTGCGCTTAGTTGTGTCAGGCATTTGACAAGGAAGGTATGTAATATTTCAATTTGACGTTGTTCCCGGGATTGTTTTACCATTATTTATATGACAATTCTGGTATCTATTTCTATTTTTGTGCTTGAACCGGCCGGCGGATTTCGGCGACAGGACTTTGCTGCTGCTTAAGTTGCAACGTGACGGTCACTCGCCGGCCATCATATGATACATAATGGTTACCATCAACGATGACATGCTGGATAAGCTGGTTGATCTGGCAAAGAAGTCACCAAGGAAACGGAAAAACCTCAATTTTCACACTTTTGCGGCAGACCCGCT
>JAXDCR010000020.1:0-6013 GCA_034677845.1 Bacteroidales bacterium
TGGGTGATACCTCCTCCCAATGTGACGGGTGTGGTGCATTGGGGGCATATGCTGAACAATACGATTCTGGATATCCTTATCCGGCGAGCCAGGATGCTTGGAAGGAACGCATGCTGGGTGCCCGGCACCGATCATGCTTCCATCGCCACTGAAGCAAGGGTTGTCGCAAAGCTTAAAAGCGAAGGAATAGAAAAGAGCACCCTGACCAGGGAGCAGTTCCTTGAACATGCATGGGAATGGAAACGCCGGCACGGAGATATCATTCTTGAACAGCTGAAAAAGCTGGGGGCATCGTGTGACTGGGGAAGAACCCGTTTCACCATGGACGATGACATGTCACGAAGTGTCATCAGGGTATTCGTTGACCTTTACAATAAAGGCAAAATCTACAGAGGAGTTCGGATGGTCAACTGGGACCCGGAAGCCCGGACGGCTGTGTCGGATGAAGAAGTCAACTACCGGGAGGTCAGGTCAAAATTGTACTATATCCGTTACCGAATGGCTGACGGCAATGACGAACTTGTCATTGCCACCACCAGGCCGGAAACCATTCTGGGGGACACGGCGGTGTGTGTGAATCCCGAAGACAGGAGATACCGCCACCTGAAGGGCAGAAATGCGCTTATTCCCCTCATCAACCGCACCGTCCCGGTCATCGAGGATGATTATGTCGATATGGAATTTGGTACGGGGTGCCTTAAGATAACCCCGGCCCATGATGTCAATGATTACGAAATAGGCCTTCGGCATGGTCTGCCGGTCATCGATATCTTCAATGATGACGGTACGCTGAACGAAAAAGCCATTTTATTCACGGGGGTTGACCGGTTCAAAGCACGTGAGCTGGTGGTGTCGCAGCTGAAGAAGGAAGGATTGCTGCTCAGGGAAGAGGATTATGTGAACAAGATCGGGTATTCAGAACGCACCGATGCGGTCATAGAACCCCGTCTTTCGGTCCAGTGGTTCCTCCGTATGAAGGAGCTTGCCGGTCCCGCCCTTGAGAATGTGTTGAACGACCAGATAAAACTGCTCCCCTCCAAATTCAAGAATACTTACCGTCACTGGATGGAGAATGTGAGGGACTGGTGCATTTCGCGACAGTTGTGGTGGGGGCACCGGATACCTGCATATTATGTTGCCGGCAGCCAGGTTGTTGTTGTGGCCGAGGATGCTGAAACAGCCCTTATTATGGCCAGGCAGAAGACCGGCAGGGAGGACCTGCAACCGGCAGACCTGAGGCAGGACGAAGATGTGCTGGATACCTGGTTCTCTTCATGGCTCTGGCCTATATCGGTTTTCAACGGCATACTGGAACCCGATAACCCGGACATTACCTATTATTACCCCACCAACGACCTTGTCACGGCACCCGAGATACTGTTTTTCTGGGTGGCAAGGATGATTATGGCCGGTTATGAATACAGGGGTGAAAAGCCATTTAGGCATGTTTACCTGACGGGTATTGTGCGCGACACAAAGCGCCGCAAAATGTCCAAATCACTTGGCAACTCACCCGACCCGCTGGAGCTAATAGAAAAGTACAGTGCTGACGGGGTAAGGGTGGGAATGCTTCTCTGCTCTCCCGCCGGGAATGACCTGTTGTTTGATGAAAGCCTTCCGGAACAGGGACGTAACTTCACAAACAAAATATGGAATGCCTTCAGGCTTGTGCATTCCTGGAATGCCGATCCACAAGCGGAAACTCCCGGAGCCAGCCGCATTGCGGTTACCTGGTTCACCGAAAGGCTGAAGCAGGGAATCAGGGAAATGAATGAGGCCTTCAGGCAGTACAGGATTTCCGAGGCCCTGATGACTGCCTACAAATTGTTCTGGGATGAATTCTCGTCCTGGTACCTCGAGATCATTAAACCCGGCTTCTCAAAGTCCATTGACAGGCAAACCCTGGATGCCACGCTGGAGATCTTCGACAGGCTTCTCAGGCTGCTGCATCCCTTTATCCCTTTTATCACAGAGGAAATATGGCATCTGACCGGAAAGAGAAAAATCGGGTCAAGTATCATGTTTGAGTCGGTTCCGGCAGCAGGGGAATACGACCGTAAACTGCTGGCCGGATTTGAGGAAGTCAAGGAGATTGTCAGCTTCATCCGCAGCACCAGGTTGCAGTACCAGATACCGCAAAAGCAACAGCTGTTCCTTCATGTGATCGCCAAGGACCGCCGCGGCGATTTCGATGCCGTTATCAGGCGACTGGGAAACCTTGGGGATATCATTGCTGTCGATGACAAACCTAAGGGGGCGGCCAGCTTCATAACCGCCCGCGCGGAATACTATGTGCCGGTGGGGCAACAACATGACCACGGGGAAGAGATCAGAAAACTCGAGAACGAACTTGCATACAGCAAAGGATTTCTGACATCGGTCATGAGTAAACTTGACAATGAAAAATTCACCTCCCACGCCCCTGCCTCCGTCATCCGGATGGAACACAAAAAGAAGGCAGATGCGGAAGCAAAGATAAGGTCACTTGAAGAAAGGATCCGTTCACTGAAAGAAATGAAATAGTTGCTTATGAAGGACATAAATGATTGCATTCGTTTTGCCAATGACAACAAGGTATGTTATCTGGCCACGACTGAAAAAGACCAGCCCAGGGTGAGGGCACTCGGGATGTGGTTTGCCGATGAGAGCGGCTTCTATTTCCAGACCGGAACCATGAAGTCACTTTATCGGCAGCTCAAAGCGAACCCAAAGACCGAGGCCTGTTTTTATGATCAGGGCAGCAATCTGGGCATGATGCTGCGCATTTCGGGCGAGGTTGAATTCCTTGATGACAGACACCTTAAGGAGAAGGTAATGAAAGACCGGCCTTTTCTGAAAGATCTCGGGTATTCAGCTGACAGTGCCAATATGGTCATCTTCCGTGTTGCACACGGAGAGGCTGAGGTATGGACAATAGAAAACAATATGAAACCTCGTCAGGTAGTCAGGTTTTGATTGGGCCCCCTGATAAGGCTTTTTTGTTAAGGTGCAAGTCTTTGAATTTCCCAGATACGGCCTTTCAGGCTGTACTCAAACCTGTCGTGCAACCTGTTCTCACGGCCCTGCCAAAACTCAAACAATACGGGGAAAAGTATGTAACCACCCCAGCTTTGGGGTCGTTCCGGTTCCCTTGACCTGAAAAGCATCGCGTAATCGCGGTGCAGACTTTCAAGGTACTGCCTGCTGGGCACAGGGCGGCTTTGCGGTGATGCCCATGCGCTTACCTTGCTGCCTTCAGGCCGCGAACGGAAATACAGGTCCGATTTGCCGATCACAATCCTTGTCACCCTGCCTTCGATCCTTACCTGCCTTTCCAGCTCCGGCCAGAAGAAGAGCAAAGCGGCATACGGGTTTTCGCTGAGTTCCAGACCCTTTTTACTTTCATAGTTGGTAAAAAAAGTAAAACCCCTGTCGTCCATATCCTTCAGCAGTACCATACGGGATGAGGGTCTGCAGGCTGAAGAAACGGTTGACAATGCCATTGCCGTGGGTTCATTGACGCCGGCAGTAAGTGCTTCCTCAAGCCATTTGCTGAATTGCCTGAAGGGATCGTCATTCAGCTGGTCGGCATCCAGGCGGGCATCTCTATATTCCTTGCGTATGTCAGAGAGGTTTTTCATTTATAATGCCTCATGCAAAGTAACAAATCAGAGGAACAGTGGTTCATTTCCTTTTTCACGGGCTCCTCCGGTGCCGGCATTCGGCTCAGAACAGGTTGGCAAGGCCAGCGTGCGCTGACATTTTTCGAAAGCACAGTCTTTTAGTTAATTGCTTTTAAACTCAGGTCAAGGCTTTTGATCTGGTGGGTCAGCGCTCCGACTGATATATAATCCACACCGCATGCCGCGTAATCCCGGATGTTTTCGGAAGTTATCCCCCCGGATGATTCGGTCTCAAAGCGCCCTGCAATGAGTTCGACAGCTTTGCGGGTTTCCTCGACGGTGAAATTATCCAGCATGATGCGGTCAGCACCGCCGGCACTGATTATTGTCTTTACGTCGTCAAGGCTGCGGGCCTCGATCTCTATCCTGAGTTTCCGGCCCGTGCGCTCAAGGTATTCATGAACCCGACGCAGGGCAGTCTGAATGCTTCCGCTGAAATCGATATGGTTGTCCTTGATCAGGATCATATCGTAAAGGCCAAACCTGTGATTGAAGCCACCCCCTGCCCTCACTGCCTCCTTTTCAAGCAGGCGCATGCCGGGAGTGGTCTTGCGCGTATCCAGAATCCTGGCCTGGTAACCCTCAATGAGGCGCACATAATCCCTGGTCGCGGTGGCAATTCCGCTCATCCGCTGCATTATGTTAAGGACAAGGCGTTCAGCCTTAAGGAGTGACAGCACCTTTCCTTCCGCGATGAAGGCAATATCGCCGGGCTTTACAGCAGCGCCATCATGGATGAATACCTCCATGTCAATATCGGGATCCAGTTTGCGGAAGATGCGTGAGGCCGCTGCGACACCTGCCAGCACCCCTTCCTCCTTTACAAGAAGATGAACTTTGCCGTGGGCATCATGCGGAATGCAGGCCAGCGAGGTATGATCACCGTCACCAATGTCCTCCTTCAGGGCATTGTCAATGAATTCATCGAAATAATCAGTCTGCATCTTCCTGTTCAAACCAGATCCGGTGGACAAAGGGCTTGTTTTCCCGCCGCTTGATGTAAAGCGTTACCCTGAAATTTCCGTTGCTTGTGGACAGGTTTCCAATGGCATATTCGGATTCTTCAGTGGCTCCCCTGTGCAGAATGACGAAGTTGGAAGGAGTATTTTTTGTGAAGAAGTTTTTTAAGATCAGCTCTGCCTGCTGCTTGCTGTAGATATCGTCCTGATCCATTATGGCAAGTGCTATGTTTGCATCAAAATATTGTGAAAGGGTTACCGAACTGCCTGTCTTTAAAGCATTCACAAGATCATCCGTAATGGTTTCCTGTGCCCTGAGGAAAGGGCATGTTACCATGAAAAGATAAAGAATCACCAGGAACCCGCGCTTTTCACACCTTTTGACAACCACTGAGGTGAATGACCTTACCATATTAAAATAAAGCGTATTTTTGAATCAGGCAAACGTCAGAGCAGCAAATTTAGTTATTTAATTGAATAAAAATGCCTGGACAAATTTCAGGCCATATTTTGAACATTTCAAAATCTTTTCAGTGAAGATCACGCTGAACAGCATTGGCCGCATTGAGAATCAACACCTTCGAAGCCTGGTAGATGAATACGAGAAGCGGATCAGGCATTACATTCCCTTTGAACTGGTTTACCTGGGCAGGCACGGGATGACCGGAAAACAGCCGGAGCTGGTTTACAGGGAGGCTGAAGGCCGTCTGATCCTTTCCGTCCTTAAAGGCGTTGATTATCCTGTTCTCCTGGATCAAAACGGCAAAAAAACAGATTCGCCGGGATTTGCTGACTACATTCAGCAGGCTATGAACCGCGGAACGCGCCATATGGCCTTTATCATCGGAGGAGCCTATGGTTTTTCGGAGTCAGTGTACAAATCTGTTCCGGAAAGGCTTTCTCTGTCAACCATGACTCTGACCCATCAGATAACGCGCCTTGTTTTTATGGAACAACTTTACCGGGCAATGACCTTGCTTAAAGGAGAACCTTATCATCATTTCTGAAGTGCCTTTCCATGAAATTCCATGATCATCATATTATAACCCTCCGGTTGCTGCTGATACTGCTGATCCTGCTTACGGCCGGCATCGCCGGCGACCTGGTGCTTGAAAACAACCATTATGGTGACGGGTATCACCGGAAGCTGCAGAAAAAACTGCTGAATAAGTATGGCCAGATGGACAGGTACTATGAAACCCTGGAGAGGAACAACTGGGCATTGAATACCCATATTCCCCCGGCCAGGGGGATAACGATGCTTTCTTTTTACAGGGACAGCCTGATTTACTGGTCAGATAACAACCTGTCCTTTTCATCCATCCATCCACGAAACCTGTCGGGAAAATACTTTGATTTTTTTTCGAACGGGTGGTATGTGATCAAGGAATA
>JAXDCR010000021.1:0-3050 GCA_034677845.1 Bacteroidales bacterium
ATCTCGTCGAACAATGCATCGATATAAACCTCATCCTGAGCTGCATTG
Organism: Bacteroidales bacterium; assembly: GCA_034677845.1. GTDB lineage: Bacteria > Bacteroidota > Bacteroidia > Bacteroidales > UBA10428 > UBA5072. Next base: position 49 of record JAXDCR010000021.1, read on the forward strand.
AGATCCGCTTCAGAAAGACCGCCCTCGTCATCCCTGGAGCAAGATTGCCACAGCAGGAGTGCCGTAAACACACCAGCCAGCAAACCGAAAATTTTAACGCCTGTCTTCATTTCATTAATATTTGTTTTGTGGTATACAAATCATTGATCAGGATCCATGCTGTTTAAATGGTCATTAACATTAAAACGTTATCCTGTTACGATTTTTATTTTCTAATGTTACAATAAGACTGATAATTAATTAATCATTTTTCGGCGGAATGGTAAATCTCATCCCGGTGTCAGCAGGATTAACATAAAAAAGGCGCCCCGGTAGCGGGACACCTTAATTATTTATTCTGTATCCGGTATTATCCAATGCCTTGACCTCGGGGGCCGTTCCCGCGCTGCCTGTTCTGCTTCCGGTTGCCGTTAAGTGGATAGATGCCGCCTGTTTCAAAAGGTGTGCTGACAATCTGATCATATACTTCTTGGCCGATGTAAACCGGCGTGTATTCGATATTCAGCCTGGTCAATTGCCTGTCGAAGGCACGCAGGTGATTGCGTGAGCCTTTCAACAGGTTCTCAAAGACAAGGATAATGTTTTCATTGGATACGGCTGCAATGGCTTCCTCCAGATCGGCTATATCCATCTCCTCAATGAGCGCCCCAACCTTGTATGCCTCCTCAACGGAAACGGAACCTTTTGCGACCAGGTCGTTATATAAAGTCTGTATCTCTTCCAGGTCGAACCTGCCCGCTTCCCCAATTGCGGCATTGTCGAAACTGTAAGTTTCCAGCAGCAGGATTACAGCATTCATATGATTGTTTTCCGCTGCAGAAATATTCAAAAAAATCCGGCTGCCCCATTTCTGGTAAAGAGCTGTGTACACATCATGTGCAAGTTTTTCCTCTTCCTTCATATGAATCAGTATTGTCAATTCCTCATCAGAAATGGATGGCACTTCCAGAAGGGCAGATTTCAGATTGGCTTCATTGATCGAAGTTGTTCCATCACCGGCTACTTCCAGGATGGTTCCATAGATGACATCGTCCTGTCCGGCAATATCATTCCTGCATGAGACAGTTGCAATTGCCATGAAGATTATTACACTGCCCAGCATCATATTTAATATTCTGTTTTTCATTGTTACTTGATTTTATTCAGTTAAACTCTGGTATTTCACAACAACCTTGTGACTGGTCTCCTGATCAGCTCACTACCTGACATTTCTGAAATTCCTGCCTCCCACCTGTCCAGCCGGTTGTCCCTGGTGCATTCCCATCGCCTGACGGTTTGCCCATTTACCCGTGCCATTTCTGTAATTACAGGATGTTTGAGAGCCACCTTTTTCATAGTTGTCACATGTGCCATTATTGTTGCGGTCTACATAGGACTGTCCCCTGGCATTTCCATCCTGTAACCTTCCCTGTACGGGGTTATCCTGTGCGCCTGCCAGTGTCGTCAGAGCCATCAGGATCAGTGCTGAGAAAAAAAGTTTTGTTTTCATTACCATAAAAATTTAAATGTTTATAAAAGAACTAATTAATAACTTGTCTGCCGTGTCTTCCCGCACCCTGGCCCGCGGTTCCGCCTGGACCGGACTGCAGCTCCCCGGCAAACATTTCATTAAAAAGATTTTCGAGTCTGATTTGTTGCTGATCGTCACAGACAGCTTTTATATTGAGATAATACTTATAGGTACACCTTTTCAGGTCTGCATGAAGATGTCCGATGGAATCGGAGATCATGTCAAGCCTGGCGGTATCGCTGTCCGGCGAAGACATTTCCTGTAGCAAGCGGCTGCGCTTTTCGACAAGTGCGGCATGGATGTTTCTGACCTCCTGCCGATAGCCGGGATTGAATTCGGCAAACCTTTCCATCTGCTCCCTGGTTAAACCAAGTTGGTCACGGAAATACCTGCCGCTGTATTTCACGGCATTTCCTTCTGATTCCTTGAGCACTGCAGCCGGATCAGCCTTTTTTTGAAGGATCATATTCCGGTTTATCAATACCGTCAGAACAGTCGAAAGATTCAAAACCACAAGCACCGCAATGACCCACCAAAGCATCCTGTTGTTTAAAGTTTTTTTCATACAAATCAGGTTAATCATGTGAAAGCAGAACAACAGACTCAAGCGACAGGTCATCCATCAGGGCAAGCTCTTCGGGAATGGATTGCCTGGCAGGTGCTCCGCCCGTTGCATTCCCAATTGTGATGCCGGCCAGCATGGCAACCGCCAAAGAAGCGGCAATCATCACCGGTTTTAGAAACCGTGACCAGGTAAAAACGGGTACCTGCAGGATAACTGCCGCCCTTTCGATCTCGGCCATTATCCGTGTTTGCAGGAAAGGATTGGACTGCACCTCCTTTTCTTCCCCAATCACCCGTTCTGTCAACACAAATAGCCTGTACTGCTCCATACATTTTCTGCAGTCTTTCAGGTGAGCTTCCACCTTGGTTCTTTGATCACCAGGCAATGCGCCTGAGCGATACGCTTCGAATTCACGCTGACACGATGAACAATTCATCTTGATTGATTTTAATGGTTAGAAACAAAACTTGATTTTTTCCTACGGTCTTTTCTTAATTTTTTTATTATGCCTGTCCAGTTTCATTCTCAGGTTTGCTTTTGCCCGTTGTATGAGCGCTTCAACAGCTCCTTCCGTTGTATTCATGATGACTGCTATTTCCTTTTGCGATAAATTTTCGTATTTGCTCAGAACAATTGCAGTTCGCTGGTTCTCAGGGAGGCTGTCCAGCGCCCGTTGTATCCATTCATGATGCTCCCTGCGGATGATAATCTTTTCAGGATCCTCCGTTTCCATATCAGGAATCACAGCCATGTGCCTGTCAGCTCCCGAAAGTGAATCCATAAGCCTGAAAAGAGAATTCCGCGAAGATTTGCGTACCTTGTTAAGTGAGGCATTTATGGCAATCCGGTATAACCAGGTTGCAAAGGAGGCTTCCCGGCGAAAGGTTGAAAGCGACTGGTAAGCCTGAATAAAAACCTCCTGGGTCA
>JAXDCR010000022.1:0-8894 GCA_034677845.1 Bacteroidales bacterium
CGATTTGGATTCAGGCCAGGTCATTAAAACGCTGAATCTTGGACAAGGCAGGTTTATCATGTTTAAAAATCACCTCATAACTTCCGGTCGTCAGTTAAACCTTCCTCAATTTTAACCGCAATGACAATCTCCTTACAGTGCGCATTGACAATCCTGTTTGTAATTCCCGTTGAGGTTTTGTCACAGATTTCATTTTCGGTCTATGGAGGACTGGCAACTTATGAGATGGGAAACCTGAAGGAAATTAACAAACGGCAGGCAACATCATTGCCCATTGAATCTGTGAAGATCAATAACTTTGATCCGGGTTTGTATCTGGGCGCCTCAGTCAACCTGAGGTTAACCAGGCAATTGTCGCTGGGTCTGAATTACCAGCACAACTCGACCGGTTCAAGATTAGGGCAAAGAGATTATTCAGGTTTTTATGCATTTGACCAGATCGTGACCAACCGTTTAATCGGAATGGAACCTGAAATAATAATTGAACAACACAGTTTTGCCCGGATATCCATTTCACTGATGACAGGAATAAGTGTTACCAGTTTGGAAATGAAGGAGAAATTATCGGTATACAACCTGCAGGAAGAAAGTTCGAAATCATTCACCGCTGCTTCGGTACCTTTATATGGTGGATTAAAACTTTACTTACCGGTCTTTGATTTTGTGTCGGGAACAGTCGCACTTGGTTATTTACATGATACGGGTGGTAAATTTCACTTGAAAGGATATAAGAATGCCATCATTTCCATCAACAATCAACCGGTGAAAACCGGTTGGAGCGGAATCCGTATCAATGCCGGAATAATTTTCAGCCTGGATCAAGTGAAGACTAACCGCCTCTGGTGATCATATAATTGTCTGCCGGGCAACCGCATCCGGACATACCTTCAACCGGTCACTAATCATACTCAGGGATTTTACGCACATGCCGGAGCCCAAATACACGGTATCGGCTTAGGTTTGAACACAGACACAACTTTTTTGTTATACACAATAGGATTGGACTTCACAAATACAATGAATGCTATGTTAAACATTAACCGATGTACCATTGCTTTTAAAATAAGAATGAAATGACGGTCGCCTTAACATAATTACCATGTCAAACTTTAAAATAACCAGGGAATTGACACCGGCACTGCAGGAAGAACTGCTCAAAGCTATGAAAGCCCGTTTTGAGAGAAACATGAGCCGCCATAATGACCTGGAATGGGCAAGGGTGCAGGCGAGGCTTGAATCTGATCCCCTGAAACTTTGGTCACTCCATGAGATGGAAAGAACAGGCGGTGAGCCGGATGTTATCGGTCATGATAAAGATACAGGTGAATATGTCTTTTGTGACTGTTCAGCTGAAAGTCCCGAAGGACGCAGAAATGTTTGTTACGACCGCGAAGGGCAACTATCGAGGAAGGAAAACAAACCGGAAAACAACGCCATTGATATGGCAACTGCCATGGGTACTGATATTCTGACGGAAAAACAATACAGGGAACTGCAGAAACACGGTGACTTCGATACCAAAACATCAAGCTGGGTGAAAACGCCATCTGATATCAGAAAACTCGGCGGTGCGCTTTTTGCTGACAAGCGCTACGGCCATGTCTTCGTTTATCATAACAGTGCGCCTTCTTACTATGGCGCCCGGGGATTCCGCTGTATACTGAAAATCTGAATTTTAAATATAAAATGATTCGAATCCTGTGAACGCCTCCCCGTAACTTGTCACGGGGTCAGCAAACCCCAAAAAATGATCCATTAAGTATCGGAAATTCCCCGCATCAAAATGTAAGGAACTTCAATTGTTTACATTCCCATGCCGGGTGATAAAATACAAATTATGAAAGAAATCAGAACCATCAGGAAAATAATAACAGGCCGGCATGCCATTGATGGCGCGGGGGTGAAGCTGGTCAGGGAATTTGGGCATAAGGATACGTCGGACTTTGATCCGTTTCTTTTGCTGGATGCCTTTGATTCGACCAATCCGGCGGATTATATAAGAGGATTTCCATGGCATCCGCATCGGGGTATCGAAACCATTACCTACCTTATTGAAGGAAAGATTGAACACGGGGACAGTATGGGAAACAAAGGCAGTATCCTGTCGGGTGATTGCCAGTGGATGACGGCAGGATCAGGCATTATTCATCAGGAAATGCCAATACCTTCTGAAAGGTTGCTTGGGGCACAGCTTTGGCTTAATCTTCCGGCAAAGTACAAAATGACAGAACCTAAGTACAGGGCTATTGTCAGGCCGGAAATTCCGGTAATCGATGAAAAGAATAACCAGGTGCACATTCTTTGCGGACATTATAACGGTCATAAAGGTGCCATTGAGGCGGATTATGTTAAAGCACTTTATCTGGATGTTGAAATAAGCCCTGAATCAGAGTGGGTTACAGAAACTGAACCGGACCATACCCTGTTCATTTACATTCTTCGGGGAGAAGCGCTATTCGGAGATGCAAGCGGTGAAACGGTTCCTGAAAAACATGTCATCCTGTTCAGCAAAGGCCATACCTTCAGGGCAAAGACCCGTGGAAAAGGGATAAGATTTTTGCTAATTTCAGGGAAACCGTTGAAAGAGTCCATCGCCTGGGGGGGACCTGTTGTCATGAATACAAGGGATGAGCTGGACAAGGCATTCGAAGAACTTAACAACAATACCTTTATAAAGAGCTGACCGCTGCGGTGCTAATGCACGGACCATACACCTTTATAATGGACTGAATGCTTCATGATCGTTGCATCAAAGCTTCATTATCGTTGCATCATACCATACACGTTTAAAGAGCTGATCCCCGCAATACCTGTACATCGGCCCCTGCACGATTAAGAAAATGACCGCTGCGGTGCCATTGCATCTTACCATACTCGTTTAAAGAACTGACAGTTGCGTTGCCAGTGCATCTTACTATACTTGTTTATAGAACTGACAGTTGCGTTGCCAGTGCATCTTACCATACTCGTTTATAGAACTGACCGCTGCGCTGTCAATAAATCATACAATACCTGACCACAGGGTTTGTGCTGCCACAGCTTCGTGGTTAACAGACTGCCGGGAATAATGATAAATTCATTACGGGCCAGCTTGATTAATTATCTTTACATGACAAACCGGTATTACTATGGATGTTCCGACACCCGTGTTCTTTTCGGATCAAAAAGAATTCAGAAATTGGCTTGAAGTAAATCACACGACCAAAACCGAAATATGGGTCGGCTTTTATAAAGTAAACAGTGCAAGACCCAATATGACATGGTCGCAGTCGGTCGATGAAGCGCTGTGCTTTGGCTGGATTGACGGTATCAGAAAATCAGTTGACGATGAAAGCTATTGTATCCGCTTCACCCCGCGCAAACCCAATAGCGTATGGAGCAAGATCAATATAAACAAGGTCGGGGAGCTTAGAAAAAAAGGCCTAATGACACAGGCAGGTCTTGCAGTATATGAAATCCGCAACAGATCAAAATCTGCAGGTGACGGCAACAATGATGATTCATTAAGTCTGAATGAGGAGTTTGAAAGATTATTTAAAGCAAATAAAAATGCATGGGAATACTTTGAGAACCAGTCACAATCTTATAGAAGGCTAATTATCAAATGGATCATGAGTGGCAAGCAAGAAAAGACCCAACTGTCAAGGTTGCATAAAACAATTAAGGCAAGCGGCAAACACACGAGGATTTTCTGATGCAGTCCATTTCCGGTTAATATTGGTCACCTGTGCAAATCATGCAGAAACATTCCGGCACTGTTTTTTTTTACTATCTGACGCTCTCAATTATTATTCTGTTCTCTTTTTTCAATCATTCCTCCCTGTATTCCCCAAAACTGAATTCAGATGATGCCGTCGTGGCTTTGATGATCCATGATTTCAACCTGCCGGAAGATTTGTACTATTGGGGAGCGAACCGGTTCGGGTCACTTATTCCTTTAATCGGCCAGGTTTTTAATAAAGTGTTTCATTTAAGTGCCGTCGCTTCCGAATCGGTGGCACATTATCTGCTGTTGATTGCCGGTTTTTTTTGTTTTGCGGGTCTGTTTCAATCAGGTTTCATCAGGTTGATTTTTTCAGTTGTCTGGTTCCTCCCGCCGCTCAGGATGCTGGATATTCTGAAATTGAGCCAGGGAGAACAATATGCGCTGATCGGAATAGGTGCCATGCTCATCACCAAGCTTTACAGGAGCCCCGACATGACCTACAGGTTAAGGGAACATTTGATGCTGATTTTCACAGCTTTGTGCTTCATTGCTGCCGCCTGGGTTTCAGACCTGGCCGTCATCACAATATTCATCCTGATTCTTGTCTTTGCAGTGGATTTCCTGAAAACAAACAAAGCCGAATCAGGAACCGGAAGGTTCAGAAAGCCTGAACCCTATTACATCCTGGGAAGCTCTCTTGCAGGAGCCTTGTTCATATATTACGCCAAAATGAATGCCGCCGGCCAGGATTATTATTATGATTTTTTCGAATTGCAGAGTACCCGTGAATCCGTTAATATTTTCCTCAAGTCCCTCCTTGATGTATTCATGTTCAATATCCGGGAGCCTTTCACAAGTATTTATGCCTATGGCTTCATACTGCTGCTGGCTGTTGTTTTATTGAACCAAAAAAAGATTGAGTTGGGCAGTCAGAACACCAGGTGGATTTTAGTCTTTACCCTTGACCTCGTCCTTGTCCTTGCTGTCATTCTTTCATCCAAATGGTCATACCTGAATGGCGTACCACGCAGATACTTTGTCTGCAGCTATATCTCGTTATGGCTGATATTTCTCTTTTTACTTGACGGACTCAGGAAAATAAAGCTCAGAAAAATCTTATATCCTGTAACACTGGTGATAGCCCTGGCAGGGGGACTGGGGACAATATTCAATTTCAGGTATATTTCTCCTAAACGTCTGACACCTGCCATTCAAATGGCAGGTGAATTCAAACAGCTAGGCGATATCGGAATTATTGCAAACTACTGGAATTCCTATATAAATGCAGCTGCGGATCCGGAGCATATCAGGGCAACGCCGCACGACAAGGACCTTGTCAGGAACCGGCGAATGGTTGACAGCGTTTTAGCCCGGAAGGATATCTACCTGATAAGTGACATGTGGCTTGATTCATTCCCGGGCTCAATCAATCAGTTTGGCAATACCCTGATGAAGGCCGGGGATCCTTTCATGCTGGGAGGCTGCGAGGTATGCTTGTACAAAAAGGTTGACCCGGAACAAATTCCTTAATAATGAAACACAGGGAATCTCATTAGTAAGGACTTTAAGCCAGTATGATACAGCTTTGTTTTCAGGTTGCTGCAGCTTAACTTGTGATGAGGGATAAAAGATATATAGCGGCACACCGGGGAGGAACCCTGACGAGGGAACACCATATCATGCTTACGCTGTGGGCGTGTGCATGTGCCGAAAAAGTCCTGCCTCTTGCAGGAAAAATTGTACAGGAGAGGCTGAAAGACATCCTGCAGACAGCCAGGAGATGGACTGAAGGAAAAGCCATGGTGGGAGAGGCAAGAAATGCATCAGTGCTGGCACATGCAGTGGCCAGAGGATCTTCCGATCCGGTGGAGGTTGCGGTGGCACGTGCGGCGGGACATGCGGCAGCCACTGCCCATATGGCTGATCATGCAGTTGGGGCGGCAATTTATGCCCTGAAGGCTGTTCATCATGCGGACAGATCATCAGAGGAAGAAAGAAAACGGCAAAATGAAATAATACCGCCGGAGATAGCCGACCTTGTCATATCTCTCAGAACCAGCAAAGAAAAACACATGAAGATTTTCAGTACCACGGCAAAAAAGCAGCCTGAAAGGCATGGATGAAAAAATATTAAAAATTGAATAAATACTTTGGTGTGACAGATGCCCTTCTTATTGAGCAATTATGGAAATGTCGGATTAAACAGCTGCCCATGTATATTGAAAAGTCGCTCATTTCAGTCACCAATAGAAATAAGGAGGCTTATATGCATATTATAACAGCCGGAAAACCTGAATGTGAAAAAGACTCTCAGTCAAAAGGGCTGGATAATGCTTTCAGGAAAATCAGCAAGACCAGCAAGATCAAATACCTGAAAAGCTGAAAATGTCACCTGGGTTTCCTGATCCTGTTTTAAAAGACTTATTGAATGCCAGATCTGGGAAGTTTATCAACTGAGGAACGCGGACTGCTTTTCCCGGTTGTCATTGAAGACCATAAGGCTGCATACAGAAAGCTTTTCAAAGCTGAAAAGAAGAAAATCCTCAATGCAGCAGGTCCCGGCAATATACTAAATATCCACCATATCGGAAGCACAGCGGTAAGGGGACTTTGTGCCAAACCCACCATTGACATCCTGATTGAAATAACGGGCCAGACAGACTGTGACATGCTGGTCCGAAACCTTGCCGGAATAGGCTATTCATATATACCGAGGCCTGAAAATCCCCCTCCGCACATAATGCTTGCCAAGGGATATTCACTTAAGGGATATACGGGACAGACATTCCATGTGCACCTCAGGTACAAAGGTGACTGGGACGAGATTGTCTTCAGGGATTATCTGATCAGTCATCCTCAGGTGGCAGAAAAATACGGGCAACTGAAAAAGAGGCTTGCAGCCAAACATACTTATGACCGTGATAGGTACACGGAGAGCAAAACCAGGTTTATTACAAGGATTGTAAAAAAAGCACGACAGAAATCCAAAAGTTAAGCTTAATTTTGATGAAACAGTCTTGCACATCAGAAGCTGACAAATCCTATTAAGCAGGTTTGATTCGCCGGTGCAGACCAGTTGCACCTGTATGGTCAGGTTGCCGGGTAACTGTATCAAGCATAAAACTGCTTTCCTTGGGCTTATCAGGCCACATTGCATGCAATATCTGGATACTGAAAGAACCGGAATGTACAGAACCTTGATGGAATACCTTGGGGCATTAGAAATCCACGGTATACGCGGTGAGATCATCCCAACCACTGAGAAGGCCTGGCTGACGCCAGCGGGGGGATTAAGAAAGGAGGGATGGACTCTCAGGCTTTCACCGCTGACTTCAGAACCGGAGAAAAACATCACGGCAGCCCTGTACAACTACATTCAGAAACTGAATGAGCGTTACAGAGACAGGGGACCCGGAATGTTCAACAAGGTGAACCTTAGCGTCTTGATCAATTGATTTTTCAGAATGCAACGGGACTATTGCGAAAATATATAAAACCTTAAGAATATCAATGCGATGATTGCTGTATGCGGACTGAATTGTGAAGGTTGTCCCATCCACCTTGCCACTCTTGTACAGGATGCATCCCTTAAGAAAAAGATGAAGGAATCCATAGCCGAGGAATTATCAAGGCAATATGACCTCAATATTGAACCGGAGAATATAAACGACTGTGATGGCTGCATGGCCGCCTCAGGCATGTTATTCTCGGGGTGCTCGCGTTGTGAGATCAGGAAATGCGCCGGTGACAGAATGATCATAAGCTGTGCATTATGCAGCGAATATGCCTGTGATTTGCTTAGAAAGCATTTGCAGATGGAGCCAGGCGCATGGGACAGGCTTGAAGATATCAGGATGAAAGCCGGCACTAACTGATGTAACAATCATACCTGAACAGCCATTTCAATTTCAACGGCTGTGCTCGGGTGGGTCACAAATGGCTTGTTTTGTAAACTGGCAGCTGTTATTGCGACCTTGCATAAGTGAAAGAGGCTGTCACGGTTAAGGGACAGCCTCTTTCAGGATGAAATGGCGGGAGATTATTTAAAAAGCAATGGGGCAAAGGTGTTCAGGTAAATCCTCCAGTTAGACCAGGTATGCCCTCCCGATGAAACAAAGAAGGTATGCTTCAGACCGTTTTTAGTCAGGGTGGCATCAAGGGTTTTTGCCGATTCGATCAGGAAGTCGGCATCGCCGCATGCCAGAAAATAAAGCTTGTATCCGGCCTTTTTAAGAGCCTTGAACTGGGCATCATACTGGGCCGTGTTTTCCTCTGTCAGACGGATGCCGTTGCTAAGGGGACAGATGTAACTGAAAAATCCCGGATACAGGTTTGTGCAGCTGATCGTGTGACCTGCCCCCATTGACAAGCCTGCAATAGCTCTTGAATTCGGATTGGCGATGACCCTGAAATTCTTTTCAATATAAGGAACAATATCTTTCACAATGCTGTTCACATAAGCGTTGGCAAAATTCGGATCATTGCGGTCCATAGGCTTTTCAGGCAGCATGGTGGTTCTTGCAGCCTGCTGGGTGGGATTGCCGTTGGGCATCACCACAAGCATCGGTTTGGCCAGCTTTTTCTCGATCAGGTTGTCCATGATCTGGCAGGTGCGTCCCATAGTGCTCCAGGCATCCTCATCTCCCCCGGCGCCATGCAACAGATATAACACCGGATATCTGGCAGTGCCGGCCTCATATCCGTAAGGGGTATACACGAACATGCGGCGGTTCATACCCAGCGTGGGTGAGTCGTACCATACCTGCGAAAGAGTGCCGCGCTGTTTTGCCTCGAAGTAATTGGCGGTCAGTTCTCCCGGTATGAGCAACACACTCAGGTAACGGGTGCCGTCGCGCTGCATAAAGACATTATTGGCATCCGTGACAGACAATCCGTCAACAATAAAGTTATAGGTGTACAATTCGGGACTGGGAGTGGGTATTGTGACCGACCACCGTCCGAGAGTATCCCTGACCATGTCAATTGAAGCATTCATATTGGCCATCCAGGAACCGTATAATTTTACCGTATAGGCATAGGGAGCCGATATCCTGAATGTGACTTCCTTTTCTTTTATTTCCGGTGAAATTATCGGCTGGGCGCCCATGAAGTTTGCCAGTTCCTGGGCATAGCTTCCCAGGAATATGAAAAGGCAAAAAATCGGAATTGCAATTTTCTTATTCATATA
>JAXDCR010000023.1:0-3670 GCA_034677845.1 Bacteroidales bacterium
CAGCACCTCGCTACTGAACGAAACCGAGCTGATCCAGATCATAGACCTGGTGTTTGCCAGGCTGGGAATTCGCGTCAGAATCCTCGTCAACAACCGCAAAGCGCTGGCAGGGATAGCCGACTACATAGGACATCCGGATAAAACGGCAGAGATTGCCATGGCTATGGACAAACTTGAAAAGACAGGCTTTCAGGCTGTCGTCCGCGAACTGAAGGAAAGGGGAATCCCCGAAGAAGCAATGCCCAAAATACAGACCGTGCTTGACATTGCGGGCGACAACGACAGCAGGATTGACCGGCTGACTGAACTTTTTGACGCATCCGAAAGGGGGCGGGCAGGCATGGATGAAATTCGGCAGCTGTTCTCCTATGTGCGCCAGGTAAACCCCCGGGCGGAAGTCCTATTTGAGCCTTCGCTGGCAAGGGGACTGAACTACTATACCAGCACAATCATCGAGGTGAAAGCCATTGACATGGAAATGGGGAGCATCTGCGGCGGTGGCAGGTATGACGATCTGACCGGCATTTTCGGCCTGCAGGGCATGTCGGGTGTGGGCATCTCTTTCGGGGCTGACAGGATATACGATGTCATGAACCAGCTTGAACTGTTTCCCAGGGATATCATACATACAACCGGTATCCTGTTTGTCAATTTCGGACCCAGGGAGAACGAATACAGCCTCAGATTGATAGGCAGGCTGCATGAAGCCGGCATTGCCGCCGAACTATACCCCGACACGGTGAAGCTGAAGAAACAGCTGAGCTATGCGGATGCCAGGAAAATAAACTTTGTGGTCCTGGCCGGTGAAGAAGAAATGACTCTGCAGCAGATTACCCTGAAGGACATGGCTACGGGCCGGCAGCAGAAACTCAGCCTTGATGAGCTAATACAGCTTATGGGAGACAAGCAGGCCGGATTCCCGGGCCGGCAGTGAAAACCCTCAGTAACTGGTCATCCAGGCATCAGGTGATCCGTTGGCCCTCATTTCCTCCAGTTTAACCGCGGCTTCTTCCTTGCTGGAAAAGGATGCATATGACACAGCGTACAGATTGCCTATCTTTCCGAATTTCTCCGCATGATACCCCTTGTCTTTCAGCTGGTCTACCAGCTCATCGGCGTTGATCTCATCTCTGAAACATCCGGCCACAATATAGTATCTTAACGAAGCCGGAGACACCGGCAAATCAGGATCTTCTGAGGTGACAGGCGACTGTGGCAAGGTTACGGCCGGCGCCTCCGGACCTCCGGAATCCATAAGATCCGTCTCCTCAATTGAAATTGAGGTGCCCTCACTCAGGGCTCCTGCGTCACCGCCCTCCCCTGCTCCCAGACTGTCAGCGGCCAGCGCCGTATGGTTTCCCCTGTCAAAGAACCCTCTGATATCGTCCTTGTACAATGACCATCCAAGGATGCAGATATTGGCAATCAGAATCACCGCAATTGAGGCCAGCAGCTGGTTGTTTATATTGCCCCGCCGTGCCTTCGCGCCGAAAACCTGCTGCATGACCGGCCTTTCCGCTCCCGGAACCAATAAATCCCCGGTATTGTTTGCAGTGGCCGGTCGGCTATCGGTTACTGCCGTTTCATTGGCTGCCGGCAGCAGATCCCATTCAACCGGCTGCATTTCTCCGGCAGACGGTGTGCTTTCGTTTGCACGCGATACGCCCTCTGTTATCGAAGCAGCTTTCTCATCCTTTAAGATTTCACCCTCCATAATGAATGGAGGAGATACTTCCGTGACGCCGTGGATACTTTTCTTACTCCCCGGCCTGCGCGGCAAAGATTTCCCGGCCTGTTTCCTTTTTCCGGCAGAGGCTTTTTTCACTGCTGGTTTCCGTACTTTCCCGGCTACAGATCCGGCTGAGGCTTCTTTCTCCGGAGTTTCCCGAATTCCGGCGGGTTCTGCGGTTTCCATGGCTACGAAACTCATTTTTCCGCTGTCTTCCCTGTTAAGCATTCCCAAACCCTCCATAATAAAAGAGCCCGTGTTTTCGAGGGTGGCGGAAACATCATTCACGAAATCCATGATATCCTGACGGGCAGTCTCCCTGTCAATATTCTCATGCCTTGCAACAAAGTCAACCAGAATGCCGTCGTTGTATCGCAGAAATTCATTGAATACGACCACCCTGGGTTCCTTCTGGCGGATGATGAAAGCACCGAAATCCGGGATGATAACCCTCAGGTTCTGATTCAGCAAATTGATAATATGTTCCTCCATGAAAGCTTCCTTGATTTACTACCCTGTATCTGTCCTTGATTTACTACCCTTTATCCGTGAAAATATATTCATTTTACCGTCATCATGATCAGAAACTTTTCAACAATACATTCCGGTATTTTTATTAACTTGCTGTACAAAATCAGGATTTCAGTTAACAAGTTAAATAACATAAATGTATGAACCAGAAAGAGATTCTTGGCATTGACATCGGCGGGTCTGGCATCAAGGGTGCCCCGGTTAACACAAAGAACGGCAAGCTGCTGGAAGAAAGGCACCGCATCCCTACCCCGCAGCCCTCAAGTCCCGAAAATGTTGCCAAAACCATCAAGGAGATGGTAAAGTACTTCAAATGGAAAGGTGCGGTTGGCTGCGGATTCCCTGCCATTGTTCAGAACGGGATGGTCTATTCGGCCGCCAATGTTGACAAGTCATGGATCAATACCGATGCGAGGAAGATATTTTCCGAAACTGTCAAGCGTCCGGTTTGGGTGCTGAACGATGCGGATGCGGCGGGACTGGCAGAAGCCAAGTTCGGTGCCGGCGCAGGGTTCAAGGGAGCCATGATGGTTTTCGTGATCGGCACGGGTATCGGTTCAGCCATGTTCATTAAAGGAAGGCTCTACCCGAACACCGAGCTCGGACACTTACAGATGAAAGGAGTTGACACCGACTGGGAGTTCTACACGTCAGATGCCACGCGCAAGAAGGAAAATCTTGACATGGAAAGCTGGGGTAAGAGAATCAATGATTATTTATCCTACATCGAATTTCTGTTTTCACCGGAACTGATCATCATCGGTGGCGGGGCCAGCAAAAAGATGGATCAGTTCAAGGACCAGCTGCATCTCAAAGCCAAGGTACTTCCGGCCCGCTTTCTGAATGATGCGGGGGTTATCGGAGCAGCAATGGCGGCAAGGGTAAACCTTTAATAAACTCTCACCTGCCCGCTTCGAAAGGAATTCTGTTGACAATGGAGCGTCCGAGTGTCACCTCGTCGATGTACTCGAGCTCATCCCCCACTGACACCCCCCTGGCCAGGGTCGAAATGACGGGCACCATGGAACTGAATTTACGGTACAGGTAGAAATTGGTGGTGTCTCCTTCCATGGTGGCGCTCAGGGCGAATATCAGTTCCCTGATGCTGCCGCTTTGCACCCTGTGTTCCAGTGCCGGAATGTTCAGGTCAGAAGGGCCCACTCCGTCCATGGGTGAGATGATGCCTCCCAGTACATGGTAGACACCCTTGTACAGCTGCGTGTTCTCAATGACCATCACATCTTTTATGTTCTCAACCACACAGACTGTGGCATGGTCACGGCGCGGATCCGCGCAGACGGAACACAATTCGTCATCGCAAAGGCTCATACAATCTCGGCAGTACCTTGCCAGACTGCTAAGCCTTAGCAGAACCTTGCCGAAAACGTCACCAGTCTGCCCGTCCAGTTT
>JAXDCR010000024.1:0-8866 GCA_034677845.1 Bacteroidales bacterium
GCCTGACTGAAGAGATCCGTTTCCGGATGTCTGACATATCCGTCAGGATTCCTCAAGGATTGATCCAAGAGTGCCTGCAAAGGTTTCAATATCCTCCTCAGAGGTATCGAAGGAGGTCATCCACCTGACCTCGTGCCTGCGTTCATCCCACACATAAAAAAAATACTTTTCAAGCAGCCTGGCAATAACCCTTTGAGACAGAACGGCAAAAACACCATTGGCCTGAACAGGCTGGGTGATGGTAACCCCGGGCAGGTCTTTTATCTTTTCAAACAGCAGTTGTGCCATTGCGTTGGCGCGGGAAGCGTTGGCCTTCCAGAGTCCCCGTTCCAGATAAACCTCAAACTGGGCAGCTATAAAACGCATCTTGGAAACAAGCTGCATCCCCTGCTTTCGGATGTACCTGAAATTCTCGGCCAGCTCCTTTCTGAAAAAAATGACGGCCTCACCGCACAGCATTCCGTTTTTGGTACCTCCGAAGGATAACACGTCGACGCCCGCATCACCGGTAATGGCTCTGAAGTCTGCCTCAAGGCTCACGGCTGCATTGGCAAGCCTGGCGCCATCCATGTGCAGGTACATGTCATACTGCCTGGCCAGGCGCGATATGGCTTTGATCTCCTCAACCGTGTATACGGTGCCCATCTCGGTTGACTGGCTGATTGAGATCACCCTGGGCTGCACGTGGTGCTCAAAGCCAAAGCCCTGCAGGTAAGGCTGAATATGCTCAGGTGTCAGTTTGCCGTTTCGGGTCGGTACGGCGATCAGCTTGCATTGTGTGAATTTTTCAGGTGCCCCGCATTCGTCGGTGTTTATATGCGAGGACTCCGCACATATCACCGCGTTGTATGGCCGCGTAAGGGCGGCAAGTGACAGCACATTGGCCCCTGTTCCCGTGAGGACCAGAAACGGTTCTGAATCATTCCCGAAGAATTTTTTAAGTGTGCTTTCTGCGCGCCTGGTATATGGATCATCTCCATAAGCGATCACATGACCCTCGTTTGCTCTGGCTATGGCCTCAAGCAATGCCGGATGAATGCCTGCGTTGTTATCGCTGGCAAAACCGCGATTGTTATGCTGACTCATAATGCATCTATTATTGCCTCAAAATAACAAAAAAACGGCAAATAAAAGATGATGAACCAGAGAGACAGATAATTCAAGCCTTCAAATGTCTGTGCCGGTCACCAGGAAGCATACCTATTCCGCCACAAATTCAAGGGCGAGGGAATTAATGCAGTAGCGCAAGCCTGTCGGTTCCGGACCGTCATTGAAAACATGCCCGAGATGCGATCCGCAGACTGCACATTTCACTTCAGTCCTCACCATATTAAAACTCAGATCCTTTACAAAGGTCAGGTTTCCCCTGGTGTGCGCATCATAAAAGCTGGGCCACCCGGTTCCCGAGTTGAATTTGGTGTCAGAATCAAAAAGCCGGGCACCGCAGGCAGCACATATATAATAACCAGCCTCAAAGAATTTGTCATACTTGCCGCTGCCGGGAGCTTCGGTAGAACCAAGCCTGCAGACGTTGTACTGAGCGGGACTCAGAATAGCCTTCCATTCTTCTTCAGTGCGCTCGATTTTAGTGCTGTCATTCATGCCGGTCATTTTTTGCTGTGCTCCTGTCCTGCATGCCGTCAGCACACAAAACAGGATCAATACATATGATTTCATCTGAATAGGATATTAAGTCTTCGGATCCGGATGAGTCAGGTGAAGAAAACCGGACGCCCGGTTTTTTCCACAGGCTGTGTTCATGAGATCTTGCGACTGATAAAAAAATACTCATCATACCTGATTAAATACGGGAATATTGTTTCCGGTAAAACAGTCAAAAAGCTTCTTTGTTTTCAAATCCTTCAGAAATTATTCCGGTGCCTCCCGGGGAATATTTATGGATGACCGGCATACGCTCGTCAAAGGATATCATCTGTTCGTAATAATAATACAACTAATTGACTGGCAAGCAGTATGAATAATCAGATGGCAATTAAAACGATGTTATAATGAAACCGATCAATCTCTCTATGACGCAAAATGGCCTTCACGTGAAGAGAGGTTATACCTGCGAAAAACTGATGGTCATTGTTGATGATCAGCATCTGGATATGCTGGATGAACTGATGTCACAAAAGAAACGGGGATTTCAGGTGGTTTACACACTTACGGATTCCCCTGTCGTCAGATCGATATTTCCGCATCAGTCCAGAATCTACCCGCTGGAAGCAAATATAAGAAGTCTCCTCAGGTTTGATATAGTTGACGGTATAGTCTGCTGCACGACAACATTGCCGGACAAGATTCTCAGGGAGCTTGCCGAAATCAGCTGGCAATTTGGGGTTTTGCTGATGGTCCTTCCCGGTCGCCTTCATGCCAGCCTGCCTGTAACGGGATTAAGATACCTGGCCGGTTTCGGGTATTATGTGCTGGAAACCAACCCCAGCAGGAGAAGTTGTTACAAACTGAAATCCATTGCTGAAACTCTTGTGGCCGGTTTGTTACTGGTCGCATCGGCACCTTTCATGGTTGTCATTGCAGCCATCGTCAAGGCAACGTCTGAAGGTCCTGTTTTTTTTAAGCAGCAACGGGTGGGATTGAGGGGCAGGAAGTTTTACCTGTATAAATTCCGCACCATGGTTGCTGATGCGGAAAGCCGGAAAGCATCTCTTTCGATGCTCAACGAAACAGACGGACCCGCTTTCAAGATCGCCAATGACCCGAGGATTACCAGCTTCGGCCGTATACTCAGAAAAACCGGCCTTGATGAGCTGCCTCAGCTCTATAATGTCATAAAGGGTGAAATGTCGCTTATCGGACCCCGGCCCATGTTGCCCGGCGAGGTTTCAGAACAGCAGGAATGGCAGCTTAAGCGGATGTGCATCAAACCCGGCATTACGTGTACCTGGCAGATTCAGCCACAACGAAATAAAGTGCCTTTTGACAGCTGGATGAAATTCGACCGCGATTACATCGAAAACTGGTCACTGGCAACTGACCTCAGAATCTTTGCCGGAACTGTGAAGTCGGTATTTGCGGCAAGAGGTTTGTAAAGGCAGATGCCGCATACCGTTATCAGATGTCTGCATGGTATTCCTGCAGCGATTTGACGTGGTACACCCCGTTCAGCCTGTCCCTGATACCTTTGGTTGCCGCCAGCGCGGCCGAAGTTGTGGTTATATACAGGATCTTGTGTTTAATGGCATTTTTCCGGATGTAGGAATCATCGTACTCGCTCATCTTCCCGGCAGGAGTATTGATAACCAGTTGTATCTCACCATTCTTGATGGCATCTACAATATTCGGCCGTCCCTCATAGATCTTCTTGATCACCTGGGTTTCCACTCCGTGTTCCTTCAGGAACCGGTGGGTTCCGCCCGTGGACAGCAGCTTAAATCCCATCTCGGCAAAATGCCGGGCGGGCTCAAGGATACCCTCCTTATCCCTGTCTGCCACTGTTATCAGCACAGTTCCGCTTGTTGGAAGTCCGGTTTGCGTTGCCTCCTGTGATTTGTAATAGGCCATGCCAAAAGAATCCGCCAGTCCCAGAACCTCGCCGGTTGACCGCATTTCGGGACCCAGAACCGGATCGACTTCGGGGAACATGTTGAAAGGGAAAACCGCTTCCTTGACACCGAAATGTGCAAATTTACGGGGTTTCAGATTGAAGTCCGACAGTTTCTTCCCCAGCATGATCCTGGTGGCAATTTTGGCCATCGGGATATTGCATACCTTGGATACCAGAGGCACAGTTCTTGAAGCCCGGGGGTTTGCTTCCAGTATATAAACCTTATCATGGCAAATGGCGTACTGGATATTCATCAGTCCCACCACCTTCAGTTCAATGGCTATTTTTCTTGTGTAATCATAAATGGTTTTCAGGTGGTGCTTTGGGATATTCACCGGTGGTATGACACAGGCGGAATCTCCTGAATGCACTCCGGCATATTCAATATGCTCCATGATGGCAGGAACAAAGGCATCTGTTCCGTCGGCAATGGCATCTGCCTCAGCTTCAATTGCATTTTCAAGGAATTTGTCGATCAGAATGGGCCGTTCGGGTGAAATATCCACTGCTGCCTGTACATACTGGTGCAGCATCTGCTCGTCCATGACGATCTTCATTCCCCTTCCGCCAAGCACATAAGAAGGTCTTACCATCAGCGGGTAGCCTATCTTGCCGGCGATGGCAAATGCTTCTTCCAGGTTGCTTGCCATGCCGGATTCCGGTTCCGGAATCCCCAGCTTTTTCATAATCTGCCGGAAACGATCCCTGTCTTCGGCAAGATCTATGGTGTCCGTGCTTGTACCCAGTATCCTCACCCCGTTGGCAGCCAGTTCCGCTGCGATATTCAGGGGTGTCTGGCCTCCAAACTGAACGATGACGCCCTCGGGCTTTTCCTTTTCATAAATACTGAGCACATCTTCGACAGTCAGGGGTTCAAAATACAGTTTGTCTGAGGTGTCATAATCCGTTGACACGGTCTCCGGGTTGCAGTTCACCATGATGGATTCATAGCCTGCCTCGCGTATGGAAAAGGCCGCATGCACACAGCAATAGTCAAATTCTATTCCCTGCCCGATGCGGTTCGGTCCCCCTCCCAGCACCATTATCTTTTTCCTGCTGCTTACCGTGACTGCATCGGGAGCGTTATAGGTAGAATAGTAATAGGCCGCGTTTTCAACCCCGCTGACGGGGACTGGCTCCCAGGCTTCTTTCAGGCCCAGTGACAGTCTTTTCTGTCTGATGTCATTTTCAGGAAGATTCAAAAGGAATGACAGATAACGGTCGGCAAATCCTTCCTTTTTGGCCTGTACCAGCAAATGATCCGGCAGCATGCTGCCTTTGAAAGAAAGGATTTTTTCTTCCGTCTCCACCAGTTCCTTCATCTGTTGGATGAACCAGGGCTTGATATGGGTGACTTCATAGAGCTTCCGGATGTCGGCACCCTTTCGCAGCGCCTCGTACATGATGAACTGTCTTTCGCTGGAAGGATAATGGAGCAGCGCCATCAGTTCAGAAAGTGTTTTTTTGTTGAAGTCTTTTGCGAAACCCAATCCGTACCTTCCGGTTTCGAGCGATCGGATGGCTTTCTGGAGAGCCTCCTTGTAATTTTTGCCGATGCTCATCACTTCACCGACGGCCTGCATCTGGGTACCCAGTTTGTCCTGAAGACCCTCGAACTTTTCGAAAGCCCACTTGGCAAACTTGGTAACGACATATTCTCCCGAAGGGGTGTATTTTTCAAGTGTTCCGTCTCTCCAGTACGGTATTTCGTCCAGTGTCATTCCTCCGGCAAGGAGAGCTGACACGTAAGCAATCGGAAAGCCTGTTGCCTTGGAAGCAAGGGCGGAAGAGCGCGAGGTTCGCGGATTGATCTCAATGACGACCACCCTGCCCGATTTTGGATCATGGGCGAACTGCACGTTGGTACCCCCGATCACTTCGATGGCCTCAACGATCCGGTAGGAATAATCCTGCAATTTCTTTTGCAGGCCAGGATCTATTGTCATCATGGGTGCCGTGCAGTATGAATCTCCGGTGTGGACCCCCATGGCATCCACATTTTCTATAAAGCAGACCGTTATCATCTGGTTTTTGGCATCCCTGACCACCTCAAGTTCAAGTTCCTCCCATCCCAGCACCGATTCTTCCACCAGAATCTGATGCACGAGGCTGGCTGCCAATCCCCTTGCCGCTATGGTCCTCAGTTCTTCGATGTTGTACACCAGACCCCCTCCTGTTCCTCCCATAGTGTAGGCAGGGCGGATCACCACAGGGTAACCGAGTTCTTCGGCAACCTTTTCAGCTTCCGCCACTTCATTGACCGCCTTGCTTTTTGGCATATCAATTCCAAGCCGGCTCATGGTTTCCTTGAAAGCTGTCCGGTCCTCCCCTCTTTCAATCGCATCAATGTTGACCCCGATGACCCTGGTGCCATATTTTTTCAGGATCCCTTTTCTGGCAAGCAGGGAAGACAGGTTCAGTCCCGTTTGCCCCCCCAGATTGGGCAGCAGGGCATCCGGACGTTCCTTCCTGATTATCTCCGTCAGTGCATACTCGTTGAGGGGTTCGAGGTAAGTGGCATCGGCCATGTCAGGGTCGGTCATGATGGTGGCGGGATTTGAATTGACAAGCACGATCTGGTAGCCCATGGACCGCAGGGCTTTGCAGGCCTGTGTTCCTGAATAATCAAACTCACATGCCTGACCGATGACAATGGGACCTGAGCCAATAATGAGTACCTTCTTGATATCGCTGCGCCTGGCCATTTTACTTGATATTTGATAATAAGAGATAAACCGGATGAAACTGGGGAAGGATCTGAAAACCCTGAACCGCCCTGCTAAAAAACGCTAAAAAAATCAGAATTCAAAAATTAAGCAGGAATTTATATGAAAAATTTTCACCCTCCGGCAGGCGGCATATGGTGGGATCAGGAACAGTAATTAAGAAAAAAATGAATCAATAACTATTTATGAATGAATTCTCCCGTCTTCTTATCCTTAAGTATCAGTTTAATGCTTCCGTCAGGCATCGTTTCTTCCTTAACAAAGTAATAGTTGTCATCGTAATCTTTGAATCCGCTTATCCGTTTTGCCTTTTCGATGCCCTTCCAGACTTTAAGGTCCACGGGCTCCCATTTTTTGGTCGCAGCGGAACGGTAACAGGCATCCATGATCTCGTTGACAACATAACCATCATAAACGCTTTCCCTGCATTCACTTCCCTGTTCGAATGCGTTGAACATATCTGCAAACATATTGTTATAGCCAAGTTCGACCAGCTCGTCTCCCACCGGGAAGATCCATCCTTTTGCGCTTTCCGCTTTTTCGGCGATGTATCCTTCCTTTCCGGCAACAGTGAATATTTCAATGCCCGTACGAAGGAAATTATTTAACCAGATGGTTCCCTCAGTGCCCATCACCTCATCCCGGAGGTCCATTCCCCCGCGGAATGACCAGCTTACCTCAAACTGGGCCAGCGCTCCGTTCTCATAGCGGACAAGACCTATTGTATTATCCTCTGCATCAATGGGTTTTACAAGCGTATCCGACCAGCACACCACTTCAACGGGACGGATATCCTTTCCCACGTAGTTCCTGCCGATTTCAATGCAATGGCAGGCCAGATCTAGCATGGCACCCCCTCCGGATATTTCCTTTGTCCAGAACCATTCACTGTGGGGACCGGGATGGGTTTCACGAGACCGCGCCCATATCACCTGACCCAGAGCTCCCTGGCGGATTGACTCAATGGCTTTCATTGTCTTGGGTGTATAAACCAGGTCCTCCAGGTAACCGCTGAAAATCCCGGCTTTATCAACCGCATCGAGCATCTGTTTTGCCTCAGCAGCGTTCCTTCCCAAAGGTTTGGTGCACAACACGGGTTTTTTTGCTTCTGCGGCCATCAGCACCGCTTTCATGTGCAGGTTGTTCGGAAGCCCCACCACAACCATATCCACATCTCTGTCTCCGATGGCATCTGCCATGCTGGTTGTCCATCCCGGTATGCCATACTTTGCCGCAAAATCTTTTCCGCTTTTATCATCAACGGAGCAAACCACCTTCACCTGATCCCGGTTCCTGAGACCGTGGATGGACTGCGTATAGAAGCCGCTGATAAATCCCGTGCCAAGCATTGCTATTTTCATAGGTAAGTGATTTATTGTTGTAATAATAAATTAAATATTTTAATTTATATACAGTTTTAAATTAGGCTATAAATTTTATTGATTTGTATTTCAAAGTATTATAAGTACATTTTTATCGCTTGCCACGACAGTTGATTGTCAACGAATAACTGTCTGCCGCCTGGCAGCCGCATCATTTGAATTCAAGGTCAACCAGCACAGGCAGGTGGTCCGAAGGCCATCTGCCGTCATAGTGATCATCGATCACCGCATACCGTATCACGGTCAGCAAATTTTCTGTCACAAAGATATAATCGATCCTTTGTTGCGGTTCCTTGTCCGTTTCAAAGCCGTTAAAGCTTCCTGACGGCCCGTAAGGCCCGGTCAGGCTTGCCTTCCTGCTGTCAGCAAGCAGTGAACCGATAATTTGAACCGGCTCATCACCTTCCACGCAGTTAAAATCACCTGTGAGAATGACAGGGTAGCCTGTTTCATCCCGTACCTGTCTGATACGGTCTGCGATGAGCCGTGCCGATTCCGCCCGTGCCTGTGTTCCCCGGTTGTCAAGATGGGTATTGAACACCCAGATTCTTTTGCCGCTTCGCCTTTCTGACAAAAGGACATAGGTGCATATTCTGTCATACGCGGCATCCCATCCTCTTGATGGTTTATCCGGGGTGGCTGAAAGCCAGAAAGTCGAATCGCTTACCCGTTCAAAACGCTCAACGTTGTAAAAAATGGCCGAGTACTCACCTGCCGTTGCCCCGTCGGTTCTTCCACCCCCTGCATAATTGTAGCTGTTCAATGCTTCTTTTATGTATGTAACCTGGTGATGCAGCCCCTCCTGGGTTCCGAAGATGTCGGGAGCATAAAACCTGAGCAGGGCGGTCAGCGCTTCTTTGCGGTGATCCCAGCTGTTCAGGCTGTCAACGGGCACATCCACGCGCAGGTTATAGGTCATCACCCTTAAATCCTGCCCTGTTGCATTGTATATAAAGGATAATGCCATCAGAAAGAATGCGATGATTGGTCTCTTCACGATGAATGGGTTATTTGCATGCAGAAAAAATAACACTTTTCCTTAACTTCTGCAAGCCTGTGTATAAACAATCGTCAGGATGTCCATGAACAAAGACTGACATTTTATATGCAATGCAGCACTAAATTGCAGGTACAGCATTTCCAACTTAACGTTCCTTTTTACGTATACACTATAAACAATTTTGCCGGTA
>JAXDCR010000025.1:0-4386 GCA_034677845.1 Bacteroidales bacterium
CAATCAGACCGGAGCATGTTTTTCCTGTCGGTTCCATAACAAAGCAATTCACCGCGGTTTGCGTGCTTCAGCTGGCCCAGGCCGGCAAACTGGCGCTTGAGGATGATATCAGAAAATACCTGCCGCAGTACAACAGCCACGGTCGCATGATCACCATTGAAAACCTGCTGAACCACACAAGCGGCATCCCCAGTTTCTCTGAAAAGCAGGATTTTATAACGAAAATGATGATTCACAGCTCCAAGGATGAGATCATGCATTTTTTCATGGATGATTCCCTGCTTTTCGAACCGGGAAGTGACTGGAGCTACAGCAATTCAGGATACTTTCTGGCAGGCATGATCGTTGAGAAAGTAAGCGGCATGACGCTCGCCGAATACATGCAGGAAAACATATTCGATCCGCTCGGCATGGCAAACACCCATTTCGGCACACATCAGAAAATTATTCCGGGTCTTGTGACCGGATATTCGCCGCTTGGAACAGACAAGTTCAAGCCAGCTGCGGATTTTAGCTGGACATGGCTGTTTGCTTCCGGATCCATAGTTTCCTGTGTCGATGACTTGTTAAAATGGGATGAGGCATTGTACAAAGAAAAACTGCTTGCCAGGAAGTGGCTTCGGAAGGCATGGAGTTCTCATATCCTGCCTGACGGAAGTGATACCCATTATGGTTATGGCTGGAGCATGGGTATCTTTGACGGTCTGGAATTTCTCACCCATGGAGGGGGGGTGTATGGTTTTATGTCAGATGCCATGCGTCTGCCCACAGAACATGTGTATGTTGTCATTCTTACTAACAAGACGCTGGTGAGTCCCACAGCCATTACCTACCGGATCGCCTATGCCGCTGCAGGTCGCCTTGTCACAAGTCCCCGCATCATCAATAACAACAATATCAACCTTAAGGATTACACCGGTGTTTTTGAGATGAATTACATCGGCACCCGGATATCTTCCAACTACGGGCCCGGCAAAACATACCGTTATGTGTCGGTTCAGAACGACACCCTGTATTCCCAGGCAACAGGAGATGCCATGTTTCCGCTCTTCCATGTATGGAATGATCTTTTTGTTTATAAAAGCCTGCGTACGTATATCCAGTTCCACCGCGATTCCCAGGGCAGGATCAGTTCCCTGGAGGTTATCACGAGTCCCGTCACCTACGGTCCCA
Organism: Bacteroidales bacterium; assembly: GCA_034677845.1. GTDB lineage: Bacteria > Bacteroidota > Bacteroidia > Bacteroidales > UBA10428 > UBA5072. Next base: position 1,174 of record JAXDCR010000025.1, read on the forward strand.
CACGCACTGAGCCCAAAACCAGCCTGTCCCTTCCCGAACCCAGGACCATCGTCAGTGTCGATCCGATGCTTCTCCGTCAGTACCGTGGAAATTATGACTTCGGTGATGGTTACTTCATTGTGGTGACAACCGAAGGCTCCCATATTTATATTGAGGATACAGGAAGGGAAAAGGAGGAAATATTTGCTGAAAGCGATACCCGCTTTTTTCTGAAACCGGTTGATATCACGTTTGAGTTTCTGAAAGACGAAGCAGGAAAGGTGACGGGCCTGATCATGCAGCAATACGGAACCTACAAAGCCCGAAAGATCGAATGACGGTCATTTCTCCGCCATTCACCGACCACGGGTGATCATTTGCCTATTTTAAAATCTGAAACCATCCAATTTAACCACCTTTGTTAAACAAATCAGCATGCTGATTCTTGCATTTCTCATTTATTAAACTGTATTTCAATATTATATATCTTAAATGAATTTTCTTGTTTTTTTTGTTCAATATATTTTGAACTAATTGAACTTTGACTACATTTGCGACAAATTTTTTGCAATGGATTCAGAAGAAAGGCTTAAGAAACAAAAGGAAATTGTCGAATCCATCGGCTGCTATTTTGACAAGGAAGGTCTGCAGCCGATTGCCGGGCGCATCCTGGGAACCCTAATGGTAATGGATAAGGAGCAGTATACATTTGAGGAGATCGTTGAAGAGCTGAAGATCAGTAAAGGCTCTGCCAGTAACGGACTTCGCTTTCTTGAGATGCGCAACATGATCGAATACATTACCCACCCCTATGACAGGAAACGTTATTTTCAGATTAAAAGGCATAACCCTTTTGCTTTGATAGATGATTTAAAATTCAAGTTGGAGAGGATGAAAGAGTTCATCGAAAAGATACTGGATCTTAAGGCTGACAAGAATTCTGACAACTACCGGTTTTTAAAAAGTTTTAAGGAGATTCACGAATTCTTCCTGGCCAGAATTATTGAATACAAAACAGAATATGATAAAAATCAACAGATTAAAATATAATTTAAGCATTAACCATGAGAACTAAAAGGATCGTGATAATGGCCTGCCTGGTGTTGTTATCCATCACTCAGCACGCACAGGAAAATGACTATTTGCTTACCCTTGAGCAGGCCAAGGAATATGCCCTGCAACATAATAAAACACTGCTGAATGCAAGGGACAACCTCAGCATATCGGATCAGCAGGTCAGGGCAACAGTGGCCCGCGGCTTGCCTCAGATTGACGGGGGGATTGATTTTATGACCTATTTCAACTACAAGATGGAGTTTAACTTCAGCGGGGGAGACGGTACCCAGACTGACATAGATTATACAAAACTGGATGAAGGCGACCTAGAAATCCTCAAGTCCTTGTCCGATATGATGGGTGGTTCCTCGACGGGAATCATACTCAATAACCAGATGAGCGGCAACGTGCAGGTTTCACAGCTGCTTTTCAGCGGCCAGTACTGGGCCGGGGTACAGACCGCAAAGATAGCCAGGGAACTTGCCAGGCAGAATGTCAGGAGCAGTGAGCTGGATGTGGTCGAAGGAATAACAAATTCCTACTATATGACTCTGATCATTGAAAAAAACCTTGACATAATCCGGAAAAACATTGAGAACCTGAATACCGTACAGCAGCACACCAACAACCTTTATCAGGCAGGCGTGGCTGAACTGACAGATGTTGACCAGATCAGGGTTGCCGTTAACCAGCTTAAGAATGCCCAGAAGACAATGGAAAGAACCTTACAGCTTAATTACAATATGCTCAGGTTCCAGCTTGGGGTTTCTCCTGATGCCCGGATTGTGCTGGCAGAAAACATTGACCAGATTATCGGGTCACTCCAGCCAATCAGTTTTGTCAATAAATACGATGTTACCGGGAATATCAATTACCAGCTTATCTCATCGCAGGTGAACCTGACAAAAAAACAGCTTGACCTGCAAAACTGGGCATATGCCCCGACTCTGGCAGGCTTTTACAGTTACACAAAAAAGATTATCACAACGGGGTTTGACATGACCCCCAATCACCTGGCCGGCTTCAGCCTGACTGTGCCTGTTTTTTCCAGCGGCATGAGAAGGGCACAGGTCAAACAGGCCAGAATCAACCTGGACATTGCCCGCAGGAATCAGGAACTGGTGAAGGAGCAACTTGAGACCCAGGAAAGGCAGTTGATCTTCAACTACCAGAATGCACAGGAAAACTTTGACCTTCAGCAGGAGAATGTACGGGTTGCAGAAAGGGTTTATGAAAGCATTCAGAATAAATATAAACAGGGACTGGTTTCGAGTCTTGACCTGACGCAGGCAAACAGTAATTACCTGAGCGCTGAAAGCAATTACTTTTCGGCGGTCATGACTCTGCTTCAGGCCCAAACCTCTCTAAATAAAATGTACAATACTCTATTTTAACATATTATTTAACATTATTGAAAACCCAGCATGAACAAGGTGAATGAAAATACCGTCAGGTACCGATGGATAGATGGTTTGGGTTCACGCCTGCAGGTAAATGTCGTCACCTATGGCATGTGATAAAAAAGAATAACAATGAAAAATGTAAAAAGAATCTTAAGCATCTCCTTTGTTGTACCCTTTGCCTTTATTCTTGCTTCTGCATGCGGTGACGGGCAAAATGCCGATAGCAGCCTGCCGGTTGCAGACACAATTGTCTACCAGGTCAAGGTCATGCCGCTTACCTTGCAGGAAGTTGCCCGTAACCTTGAATATGCTGCCAACCTTACTGCATTTGAGGAGATAAATTATGCACCGGCCTCTCCGGGACGAATCGAGGAAATACTTGTCGAGGTCGGATCAAGGGTCAAAAAGGGCGACCTCATTGCCCGTATGGACCGAACCCAGCTTCAGCAGGCTCGTGAACAGCTGCAGAGTGCGCTGTCAAACTTTCAGCGTATGGATACCCTGTACAAGCTTAACAGCATTTCACAGCAACAGTATGAGGCAATGAAAACCCAGTATGAAGTCAGCAAGGCCAGCTATGAGTTCCTTGAAAAAAACACCACGCTGCTGTCACCCATCAACGGCATAGTCACCGGAAAATACTTCCAGAACGGCGAACTATACTCGGGGGCTCCCAATACCGCTGCCGGAAAAGCCGCCATTGTCACCCTTATGCAGATCAATCCTCTCAAAGCAGTCATCAGCCTTCCTGAACAGTATTATCCGAGCGTCAGGA
>JAXDCR010000026.1:0-11250 GCA_034677845.1 Bacteroidales bacterium
TTCTGCTTACCGACATAGATGATGCCGGAAGTGCCGGTGAAAAACTGAGACGTATTTCAGGCAGCAATTCTGTCAGGACCTGGAAGGAACTGGCTCCGGATGCAGCCATGATGAACGATTTTATGATCCTCTATTATTTCATTTTCATAGGTATCATCATGCTGGCGCTTGCATTCGGCATCATCAACACCATGCTGATGGCCATCCTTGAAAGGACCAAGGAGCTTGGCATGCTGATGGCAGTCGGTATGAATCACAGGAGGATTTTCAGTATGATCATGCTGGAGACAGTTTTTCTTACAATCGTAGGGGCTTTTATCGGAATGCTCTCAGGATGGGCAATTGCAGAAGCTCTTGGCAAAACAGGTATCCATTTTGCCAGTTGGGGTGAGGGTTTTGAAGCCATCGGATATGCGGCAAGGGTTTACCCGGTTGTCAAACCTGGATTTTTGCTGTTCACAACCCTGCTTGTCATATTAACCGCGGTGCTTTCTTCGATCTGGCCGGCCCGCAAGGCTCTGCAGCTGAATCCGGTCGAAGCACTCAGAACAGATTGACAAACAATTTAACCATCAGGCCATGAAAGTAATAGAGTTGAAAAACGTAAACAAAATATACAATTCTTCAGAGGTCAGGGTCCATGCGGTGAATAGTGTATCCCTGGATTTTACCGAGGCGGAATTTGCCGCAGTCGTGGGGCCCTCAGGCTCAGGTAAAACCACCCTTCTGAATTTGATAGGGGGTCTTGATCAGCCGACCTCAGGGGAAATCATCATTGACGGCACCAACCTGTCAGAACTTAAATCCACACAACTCATTGATTTCAGGTTGAATAACATAGGATTTGTGTTCCAGTCCTATAACCTGATCCCTGTGCTGACGGCCAGGGAAAATGTCGAGTTTATCATGACACTGCAAAAATGGCCTGAAAAGGAGAAGAATGACAGGACAATTGAATTGCTGAATGCAGTGGGATTGGGAAACAGGATCAACAGCCGCCCTGCACAGTTGTCGGGGGGCGAGCAGCAAAGGGTGGCGGTGGCAAGAGCCCTTGCCTCAAAACCCAAATTCATTCTTGCCGACGAGCCGACTGCCAATCTTGACTCAAAATCGGCAACGACACTGCTTGAGATCATGGAAAAACTCAATCACGAATCAAAGATCACATTCATTTTTTCAACGCATGATCAGCGTGTGGTCAGGATGGCACACCGGGTCATCACCCTCGAGGACGGAAAGATCATTTCCGATGATGTAAAGGAAAAATGTACGCCTTAAAAACACTTTTAAACCAGTATGTAAGGTTTATTGTGACCTCGTTAGGCATATCACTCTGCCTGATACTGATGCTTTTCCTGCTGGCAATATACAGCGGTGTCTCTGACGCTTCTGTCAGGTATGTGCGTGAAAGCGATGCCGACATCTGGGTGCTGCAGCGCCATGCCGCAAACCTGCTGCGAGGAACTTCACTGCTTACAGCCGGCTATGGTGACATGATCAGAAAGGTTGAAGGAGTGCAATCCATAGCGCCCATCCTTTTTTTCACGGCAACGCTGAAAGTGCCCGGCAACACTGCTTCTGTTCACCTGGCCGGCTATGATCCCGCAACGGGTAAAGGGGGCCCGCCCGAAATAGTGAGAGGTGACAGCCTTGGCAGAGATGACCAGATCATACTGGATTATTCATTTGCCGCCAAATATAAAATCAACATAGGGGATAAGATGCCGATAAGGGACGATACCCTTGTCGTGGCGGGTCTAAGCGGGGGAACGAACCTTTTTGTGATTCAGTTTGCATTCATCACCCTCAAGAAAGCCAGGGAGCTTCTCGGATTTCCTGGCATTGTTTCAAGCTACCAGGTTTTCCTTGAACCCGGCACCGATCCGGGTGCAGTTGTGAAAAAAATCGAATCCGTATCGGCAAACCTTGCTGTATTTGACAGCGTGACTTTTCTGAAAAACAACATTCATGAGGCTGAAACGGGTGTGCTCCCTTTACTGTATGTAATCGCCGTCATAGGGGCCATCGTGCTGACCGCCCTGCTAAGCCTGATCCTTTCTGTTTACGTTCTTGAACAGCAAAGAGACTATGCCATCATGAAGGCACTGGGAGCTCCGGCGGCATTCATTCCCGGCATTGTGATCAGGCAGTCGCTTCTCCTTGCCTCCTGCGGCATGACTATTGCCGTAGTGTTGTTTTCACCCATGCTTAAGGCAGTGGAGCATCTTTCTCCTACGGTTTCCGCTGAAGCGTCGCTGCCACAGATGCTGGTGGTTGGAGGCGGCCTGTTGCTGATAAGCCTGTTAAGTTCCGTACTGCCCCTGCTCAGACAGAAACGTATTTATCCGCTTGACATTTTCAGATGACGATGAACAGCAGCACCTGCCTTGCCGAACTGGTGGGGGTCACCAAAATCTTCTCACGCTCAGGAAGTGAAACGACTGCGCTGAACAATGTTTCGTTCAGGGTGGAAAAAGGTGAGATGGTGCTGCTGCTGGGCCCCAGCGGCAGCGGAAAGACAACGCTGCTGACATTGCTCGCCGGATTTCAGGAGCCTACCAGCGGGGAAGCCTATATTTTCGGGAGACGCGTACAGGAATATTCATCGGCTGCGCTGCAGGAACTTCGTGCCAGACACATGGGATTTATATTCCAGAACTTCTGCCTTATCGAATCTCTCAGGGTACTGGATAATGTGATGATGGTCATGCAGTTTGCGGGACATGGCAGAAAAGCGGCCCGTGACAAGGCATATGAATATCTCGATCGTTTCGGGGTGAAGCATCTGGCTCATGCCTTTCCCCATACCCTCAGCCAGGGCGAAAAGCAGCGTGTGGCGGTTGCCCGTGCCATTGTCAATGGGGCTGAACTTGTCATTGCTGATGAACCCACCGGCAGTCTGGCAACCTCCCAGGGAATGATGATTGTCGAGTTCCTGCATGAAAGCATCGTGAAGGATGTCATAAGCGTCGTCATTGCAAGTCACGATGAGCGGATTGCCTCTTATGCCCACAGGGCGCTTCACCTCCGTGACGGAATGCTCCTCTGAGAGTTTCACAGGCAGGGCAGGTCAATGTACGGCAGTCGGTTCGTGACCGCGCCATCTTCCATCATGGAAGAGTCAGTGGAAATCAGTATGATGCTTGAAACCACACGCTGGAAAAAAAATCCGCCTGACGCCCTGAGCAGGGGATCATCGGCCGAGGATCCCCAGATCATATTCTGATACCCCTTTTTTCTGAAATCCATGTATGCCTTTCTGAGCAGTGCGTTCATGATCGCCGGATCCCTGTCCCTCACCGCATAGTCGGTGATAAAAAAATCCTTAAAAACCCCTTCAGGTGAAGGCAGGGGAGGCAAATGCAATAAAGCACCCATTGCCCGGTATGCAATCCTGGCAGGAAGAAATCGCCTGCCATAGCGCAGCACTCTCGTCTGCCTGAACGATGTACAGTCCCATGCCGCACATACCCCGGCAGGGTTCCCCTTCCTGTCAAAAGCAAGGTAGTAGTCACCTATGTCAAGGCCCGGACAGGCAGCCAGGTATTCCTGGAAGGTATCCTCGCTGTATTGGTTGCCGAACAGCCGGTTTCTGTGCTCACGGTTCAGCAGTTCAACGATGACGGGTATATCCTGGATGCCGGCAGGGCGGATGTCATAGTCCCCTGACTTCCTTACCGGCCAGGTCAGAAGTATGTTCCTTACATCAAGGTGATTAATGATCCGCGACCAGGGAATATAGGGAAAGGCTGGATTGCGGTGGCCGACATAATGGTGCGATTCCCTGTTGCCGACCATCATGATGCCGTATCCCAGAACCGTCTGTTTGTATGTCTCCCTGAAGAGTTGTTCCGTGTTTTTATATCCGAAACCTTTGCCCCGTGCATCGGGAAGCACATGCATGTCTTTCAGGTGAAAGACAGTCTGTAGCGATGCGTTTACATACGCATCGTGGTAGCCGATCATGACAAATCCCCTCAGGCTTTCCCCGCGGAAAAAGCCATAATAATAATGAGGATTGTATTTGATGGCGGCAAGGGTAAATATATCGGGTTGCCGGTCAAAACAGACCGTGAGGTTTTTCGTTGTGACAGGCGATGATCTGAGAATGTCAAGCATGGCACCGTTGTGGCTCCTGTCAAGCGGTTCAATGTGGTAAAGACTCATATGTTATTTCCTTGATATTGGCACGATAGAATAAAACGGGTATCGGTCTGTCCGCACAAGTTCCTCCCCGAGGCCATGATCGGCAAAAAGTTCCGGCGTGGAAACCGGGATTTCATGGTTCAGGTGGATATACCGCATGACAATCCTGGAACCGGGCAGTGTCTTATCCCTTATCAGGGCGAAAAGTGATGCCATATCCTGCCTGGACATCCAGTCTCCTATATTCGACAGGTGAATCTTGTTGAACGTTCCCGGTTTTGCTTCTTTCAACAGTGATTCCAGCGTTGCCAGCCGGTAAGTAATCCGGTGGCTGTTCCGGACAAAGGCATCGTGAAGGGCAGGCTGCAGGAACTCCGGCAGGGCTTCGGGAAATAACAGCCGGTTAAAAAAAGTGTACTGCAGGTAATAATTCTCCCTTGCCATGGTGCTGCAACAAAAATCCCTGAACCGCCCGTAAAAAAACTCAGCAATGTTCCTTGTCCCGCTGTGTGTGAGACCTGCCGGATCAATGCCGCGGTTCCTGTAAATTTTGGGATGGAAGGCGATATTAAAAATGGTCTTCAGCAATATACCTGAAATGCGGCTGTCAAAAACCGCCTGCTGTTCCCCGGTTGTTTTGCATCCGAAGAGGCGGAACAGGTTTCTGCCGCCGACTATTGAACGTCCGAGGGCCGAGACTTTCCTAATATATTTTTCAAAACGCGCTGCACTGACAACGCCCTGCTGAATGGCCTCCTTATGTTGCTGCCAGAAGAGCCGGTCCTCCTCAGGAAGCCATGCGCCAATTTCATCTCTCAGGATATCCTGGCGTTCAGCAGGTGTTCCGTCCATATATCCAAGAAAAGACGCGGCTTTTATGGCGTCAAGCCTTTGGGCCGCCAGCTGTTTGATCCTGCAAAGCCTCAGCTGGTTGGGTGAATTGTCAACCGCAACTATTGAAACATCATGCAGGGCGGCCACGTTGAGGGGCATCTCACCGGCGCTTGCAATGCAAAGCAAAGAATCATCGCTTGTCATGTCAAGCGCCCTGCATTCGCTGCGCACATCTTCCTGTGAAATGCCGTAATTGTAAAGCACACCCATGGTTCAGTCATGAATGGTTTTATAGCTGTCAATGCTTTCGACAGTCTCAAAAAGGCCATACTTGCCGGCAAGCTGAGCGATTCTCCTGACAGCATCCGGTGAGATCCTGCCCTTTAAAGGCAGTTCGCAGGATTCCAGCGCCATCAGTATTGCCTCGCCCGCGCAGCAGAAGACGGTTCCCGGGGGTGAGAAGGAACTGATTACTGCCTCTTTGTCTGCGGGAAGGCTTACATATGATGCAAAAGGCAACACCGTGACATTGTGCAGCTTCCTGACTTCAGGGGCGACGGCCGAAGGTACGGACAGGTCGGAAACAAGCACGGGCTTGTCGCATGCGAGGTGATGGGGCAGGATGATTGGATCATTTGTATTGGTACATACAATGATGACATCCGCATTTCTGATCTCGGCAAGCGATGTGGAACTGCGCACTGCCACAGCCGGGTTTGTAAGGTCTCTGATCTCGCCCGGGAGTTCGGCTTCACGTTTCTCAAGCCGGGATATCAGCAGGAGCTCCCGGCAAATGTCGTCCTGTTCATAAAGCATCTGCGAAATGATGCTGCCTATATTGCCTGTCGAACCCACGACCGCTATCGTGTTGCGTTTGTTGAAATGGTCTGATCCGGTAATCACATTTCTCAGGTGGGTAAGTCCCGATGCCGCTGTCAGCGTATTCCCCGTGATGATGCGTGTTCCGGGGGGCTCAGCCAGGGAAAGCCCGTTGTTTGTAAGAATGGAGGCATAGCCTCCCAGACTGATCACCACCGCCCCGTTTGCGGCAGCCATATCAACGGCTTCCTGTATCCTGGAAACGATTGTGTTTCTCCTGCCGGATTTATGAAGGTACTCCAGTTCCGCAGAATCCAGCGGAAGGGCATAAAATGAGAAATGAACCTTTCTGTCGAAAAGATGGGATGCCATGATGAGGACAGGCTTCATTTCAAGAAGCATCTGCATCCGGTTGAATAATATACGCAGACCGGTGTCGGAAGCTTTATCAAAATCTGGTTCAAGCATCCTCAGTTCCTTTACGGTATGGGCAAAATGGGCGATAAAAGCTGTTTTAACGGCACCTTCCGAAGCCTTTTCAAGATTCGGATTAAAATGAAAAACAGGGGCATTGTTCCCCTTTCCCTCATGATAGGGATCATCATCCATCAAAAAGGAGAACAGGTCATAAGCCCTTTTTTCATTGATTATGGCGCAAAGTTCATCCAGGGCTCTGCAGAACTTGTCAGCCATTGCTCTGCTGAAAAAGGCGGATGGCTCTATCCTCAAAGCATCGGGTGCAGAAAGTGTGGGCAGTATCCTGATCCGGTGACGGTTTAAAAACCAGGCTGAAAAAAGGTACCCTGCTTTTTCGCTTTTAAAGAGGATCCGCAGCAATATGCTGCCTTCAGCGCAGGAGGGATTGAAATACACGGCCTGAAGCATTCCCTTCCCCTGTATGTCTTTGATAACCGAAGGGTATTTGTTGCGGATGGCTGACAGCTTCGACTTGAGGTACGCTCCGGCTGCTGCCGCACGTTCATGCAACTTTTCGGTCTCAATCAGCTGTAAAGCGGCAAGTGCCGTATGAGCTGCCAGTTCACCGTTGGCGAATGTAGACACGTAATATTCGCTGAAAGCCTTGCAATAATGGGCATTGTCAATGAGAACCGCCGAAATTTTTTCAATGCCGCCGCCCAGTGCCTTGCCGAACAGATAGTAGCGGGCATCGGCACACTCAGGGATGTTACCTGTGCGGCCAAGGCCACACTGGATTTCATCAGAAATGAGGGGAAAATCATAAGCTGACAGGTGTCTCAGAAGATCCCTGCCGGTTTCGCTGACGCCTCCCTCACCGGTAACAGGTTCCGCAACGGAGGCAATTATTGTGCATTGCTGATGTGCGGCTTGTCTGACCTGGCCATTCTCTCTGACAACCTTTTGAAGGGTAATGACGGATTCCATGACAAAACGTTCAAGTTCATCTTTCCAAAGGGAATCTTTGTCATCGACAAACAACGTTTTAATTTTCAATAAGGGGTTGAAGAAATCACGCTTTTTTATATTCCCTAACAGATTCCGGGCGCCGGTCGAATGCCCGTGGAAGGAACGAGACAAGGCGATCACCCTTATTTCCGCCCTGGCTGCCATGTCCATGTTGGCTTTCCAGATGGCGTCCACGTCGACTTCCTTTTCATTTCCGAATAGCTGTAACTGCTGGTCACGGTACTTTTCAAGCTGTTTTCTCCATCTGAAATAAGCATGTTGAAGGGCTATTTCCATGGCTTCGGAACCTGAATTCGCAAAAACAACCTTATAGCTCCTGCCGGTGGCCGCCCCGATGAGCAGATTCAGTCTTTCTGCCAGCAGACCGGTTGTCTCCTGCAGGCTTGCCTGGTTACAGACGGCCACTCTGCCCGAGGAAATAAAATTTGCTGCCGCCCTTACAATCACAGGGTGATTATGACCCGTCAGGTTCGTCCCATATCCTCCGGCAAGGTCAAGCACTTTTGTTTCTTTCCCGTTCATCCGGGCAAACAGAAAATCCCCTTTCCCGCGGTGGTAGCTGATATTCATCCGCAGTGCCTGGAGCATGGACCCGATAAGGGGACTGACATAACGACTGTATTTACAGGTCATCTGGCCCTGTTTTTCGGTCAGCTCAATGTATGTCGCATCCTTGCGAGTGTCTGTCAGTCTTTCAATGACATCATGCCACAGCAGGGAGATCTCCCTGACTGAAATACTGCCCTTGCCTGTCTTCGGAGGGAATTCATTGACAACAGCTATCCTGCATACATGCCTGTGCTGGAACTCAAAGGTTTCAAGCTCATGAATGAGTCTGTCATTGATGCTTTCAACAATGGCGGCGTACTTTTTTCGTATGATTCTGTCTTTCACCAGTCCCCTTGCCGCCGAAGGCTCGTTTACAAACAGCAGGGCTGAGAGCCCGGGGAAATTCCTGACCGGGTAAAATTCTGCATGTATAATATTTTCCAGAAGCTTCAAATAATATTCCCGAAGCTTGCGGAGCGGTATTTTCACCCCGAAATCATCCTTGAAGTAATCCTGACTGACTCTTCCGGCAAAATACAGGTTTTGTCTGTCATCCATCAGCACGATGTCACCTGTATCAAAGTAACCATGATAGTCACATTCCGCTTCCGTCAGACACCGTTTATGTCCGAAAGCTGACCTTATATACAGCCTGTACTGTCCTTCAGCTTCGGTCCTTGTCAGACCTATGGCAACTCCCGGCAACGGCCTGCCAAGAGGAATCAGACTGTCATCCAGGATTTCGGGTGAACAGAGCAGGGTAGACAATACCTGCTGTGTTTCAGTCGTTCCATAGGCATTATGCAATGGCAGTCCCGTTGCATCACGTATTTCTTTTGCAGTGACATGATTGTAGGCGGCACCGCTCGAAACCAGGGTTCTGAAGTGCGCACCCAGTCCGTTCTTTAACTCCGGGAAGATCCTGAACAACTCCAGGAAGGCATTGTAAACGGCCGGACCTCCGGTAATGTGGGCAGGTGCCATTTTTAACAACAGATACCTGACCGTTTCAGGTTTCTCGAAGAACCATTCCGTTATGATCAGGCAAACGGGACTGCCGGTAAACAATGCATTGACAAAGGCCCTTATTCCCATTGTATGCGTGAACAAGGGGGTGAAGCCAGTCCCCCCCAGGCATTCAGGCCTGAATAAACCTGCCTGCCGCCAGGACTGACAATTGTAAAAATAGGCGGCATGTGTATAGGTTACCAGACGAGATCTTCCGGATGTACCTGAAGTTGTCACCACAAGCAATTCATCGTCGGGATCCGTTGAATACAGGTTCCCTGTATGATCGTCCCTGTATGTTTCCGGAGTTGACTCCTGATCCGAAAGCCACCCATAGAGACCGGAATCTTCCCGGGGATCAAGGACTGAAATGCCTTTTGCGAGGGCAATGCCCCTGGCATTGCGCGCGGACGACTTTTCCCTGTCATGACCGTTAAGGTTCATGATTTCTCTTTCGGGAAGCACAATATGTGTTGCACGGGTCCTGTCAAGCCATTCCGGAAACTCAGCTGTTTCCGTGTACATGGGCATAAAAACAAGGCAGCCCATTGATGCCAGCGCAAGGAAATTAAGTGCGGTGATCATCTCATTGCAGCCGCTAAAAGTCAGCAGCACGACAGTCGACCCTTTGGCAATGCCGTTTTTCCTGTAGGCTTCCATGAGGCCGGAGGTGATCAACCTCAGGCGGCCAAGGGTGATCTCCAGGTACCTGTTTTCAAGATGGCTCAAAATGATCCTGCTGTCCTCATCCCTTCCCGCGAGAGGTTCAAATAACATCTGTCCTATTGTCCCGGGTATTTCGTCCGTCTCGAGCAGAGGATTTTCAATGAGAACATCAAAAGATGTGTCCATTATTTATCTGAATGCAGTCATGGTTTTTTTCAGCCACCCGATGTGTACCAAATTTAATCCAACAATCCGAAACAAGCGAAAAAAAATCATTTTAACTGATAATTCGGTATCATTAAACGCGCTCGAATACAGGTAATAAAAAATTCAAAGCTGACTTATCGCATGGATCATTCAAACTGAAATTTTTAATTTAGCATGATGGTACCAGTATCACCCTTGTAAACCATTATTATCAATGAGACCACAGAAAGCCGCACAGGCCGGCACCTTCGAATCCAGCGATGTCATTTTCCTTATCGAACCCCTGCCTGAGAATTCCGGAAGGAAGATTGAACTTTTTTCAACGGTGTTGCACCAGTACGGTGAAAGTTTTAACAAGATCGTCCGGGAAATGCTTGACCAGTTTGACATGACGGATCTTCACCTTATAGCAAGAGACAAGGGGGCGCTGGAACCGACAATCAAAGCCAGACTTGAAACAGCCATCAGAAGGTCAGCAGACCTTCAGGAAGGAACTTCAACAAAATAGATCAGACAAATGAAGAAGTTCAAAAAACGCAGAAGCATGCTGTATATTCCGGGCAATAACCCGGCCATGATCCAGCAGGGAGGAATATATGGCGCCGACAGCCTGCTTCTTGACCTGGAAGATTCCGTTGCGCCGGGACAGAAGGATGCCGCACGTTACCTTGTGCGTAACATGATCAAAACGATTGATTTTTATGATACTGAGGTTTGCGTGAGGGTCAACAACCTGAACACTCCTTTCGGTATGGCCGACCTTGAGGAAATAGTTCCCCTTCAGCCCTCTGCCATCCGTTATCCTAAGACCGAGACAGCAGAAGACATGATTATGTTGCTGCGCATCGTGGAGGCGATTGAAGACCGTCACGGCCTTCCGCATGACAGGATGACCATACATGCCATGATTGAAACAGCACTGGGCGTACAGAATGTATTTGAGATCGCCAGCCGGTTCCCGCGTATAGATGCCATTACGGTAGGGGGACAGGATCTGACGGCTGATATGAACATCATTTATACGCCCGACGGTGCAGGGATTGATTTTGCCAGAAAGCGGATCGTAATGGCAGCCAAAGCCAGCCACATAGATATCCTTGACACGGTATTCCCGGATGTGAATGACGAGGAGGGACTGAGGAGAGAGACCGAGTACGCCAAAAAAATCGGATTCACAGGCAAAGCTGTCATCAATCCCCGGCAGATAGACATTATACATGAGGTTTTTGCCCCAACGGAAGAAGAGGTCCGCCGGGCTTACCGCATTGTAAAGGAATACAGGGAAAATCTGGCCCTGGGTCAGGGAGTGTTTGCCATTGACGGAAAAATGATAGATGCTCCTGTGGTCAGACGGGCTGAATATATACTTCAGCTTGCCGATGTTGAAGTTCCGCCGGCAAACAGGTCAAAGGAATGAGAGTTACCTATTATTAGAAGGATAAGGACTTAAATGGTTTGAACATGCTGAACAGCTTGGGACGGGATATCCCCCCGTACATTGAAGGGATAGGTAAACTGGAACCTTTTCAGGGCGCGTGGACAAAGCTAAGGAAAGGATGGATGGATGAACCGACC
>JAXDCR010000027.1:0-3177 GCA_034677845.1 Bacteroidales bacterium
GTGTTCAACTCTGTATTCCATATCTCAGGTGTTTTGGATTAATTATTCCCTGGCGATGCCCGTTTGAAAACCAGCCGCCGGTCTCACAAATTCACGGCTGATGGCCTTCGAAATGCCGGCAGGTTCATATGGTTGCCCTTCATCCTGTGAGGTTGTGTCATTTGCCGGCAAATTCCATCAGGTAGCTTTTAATAAAGTCGTTTATGTCGCCGTCCAGTACTCCCTGTGTATCTGATGTCTCATAAGAGGTGCGCAGGTCTTTCACCAGTTTATAGGGATGCAGCACATAGCTGCGGATCTGTGATCCCCATTCGATTTTCTTCTTCTTTCCCTCAATCTCCGCCTGCTTCTCCATTCTGCGGCGCAGTTCCATCTCATAGAGGTGAGAACGCAGAATCCGTAGCGCATTCTCCTTGTTCTGCAACTGCGACCTTGTTTCGGTATTGTCCACCGTTATGCCGGTGGGCAGGTGCCTCACCCGCACTCCGGTTTCCACTTTGTTCACATTCTGTCCCCCTGCCCCGCTGGATCTGAAATAGTCGAACTCAAGGTCAGCCGGATTTATGTTTATCTCGATGTCATCATCGATGACAGGGGATACAAAAACCGAGGCAAATGAGGTGTGCCGCTTGTGATTGGCATCAAAGGGCGACAGGCGCACAAGTCTGTGAACACCGTTTTCTGCCTTCAGGTAGCCATAAGCGTATTCCCCGTCAAATTCAAGGGTCACCGACTTGATGCCGGCATCGTCACCCTCCAGGTAGCTTACCTCGCGTACCGTGTAGTTGTTCCTTTCTCCCCATCGGATGTACATGCGCATGAGCATCTGTGCCCAGTCCTGGCTTTCAGTGCCCCCCGCCCCGCTGTTTATCTTGAGGATGGCACCCATTGCGTCTTCCTCCGTACGCAGCATGTTCCTGAACTCAAGGTCTTCAAGCTTTTCAAGTACCCTGGCATAATGACTGTCAACTTCCGCCTCTGTGGCTTCGCCTTCCTTAAAAAAATCAAACAGCACGCTCAGGTCATCCATTTCGCGCTTGCAGTCGCTGTATGCGTTTGTCCAGCTTTTCAGAAGGGAAATATCCTTCAGCTTTTTTTCTGCTTTCTTAGGATCGTTCCAGAAATCCGGGGCATGAGTGGCCGCTTCCTCCTCAGATATTTTCTTAAGCTTGTTGTCGATGTCAAAGATACCTCCCCAGGGCGGTGGTGCGCTCCGCCAGTCCCCTTACCTGATCAATTGTTACCATTTGATATATCGTTTAATTGGCAAATGTAAGAAAAAAGACCGTGCACAAAGGCGATACGGTACCGGGCTGTGTCTTAAAAGCCAGTTTCCTCAACCTGCCTGGTGTTCTGTTCCGTAGTGCCAGTCGTGACATGGCCAAAGGCCCCACACGAAGGAACCCGTGGTTATGGTTCATTCCTTCCCTTTGCATATCTCATCCAGCATGTCATGCATGATATCCATCTCATAGCCCCTGGAAAAACCAAAGCGGGCAAGCTTCTGCCAGCGCTCCCAGGATTTGCCCCCCAGTCCTTTGCTTTTCTTGACAAGCTCATCACGTATCATGGTGGCATATTCTTCCGGGTCGGCCTTTTCAAGAACCTCATCGGCAAGGGAGGCCGAGATGCCCTTGGCCGTCAGGGCCATCCTTATCTTAACCCGTCCCCAGTGCTCCAGCCTTATCTTATCTCTTACAAAAGCCTCAGCATACCTCCTTTCGCTGACAAAATCACTCTCCTCCAGTTTTTTAAGGATATTTTGGGAGGTATCCGGACCGGCACCCCATTTTTTAAGCAATGCAAGCACATCAGAGGGACTTTTTTCCTGGCGGCTGCACAGGTTACTTATTTTTTTCAGCCATTCTTCATTTTCCATTGGCAGTCTTTCTAGCGGTATGCTATCATTATTCTCGGCCTTAGGTTCAAATCATATCTTAGTTCGATGTCTTTATAGGCCATGTTCTTCAGCAGGTCCATCAACATTTCGTGAAAGTTTTCGTTGATTTCGACATACAGCCTCCCACCTGCCGGCAGCATGGAACATCCCGCTGCTGCAATATACCGGTAATAAAGCAGGGGGTCCTCGTCGGGAACGAATAGTGCTTCGGGCGGTTCATAATCAAGTACATTCCGGCGCATCAGTTTCTTTTCCGAATGTGTCACATAAGGGGGATTGCTGACTATGACATCACAGCCCTCTCCCATGGGTAAATCATCACTTAAAATGTCGCACCTGAAAAAGCGCACTGCGCAATGGTTGAAGGTTGCATTTGAAAGAGCCAGATCCAGCGCCTGAGGATCGGCATCGCAGGCATGCAGCTCAGCAAGTGGCAGTCTGCCGGCCAGGGCCACGGCTATGCATCCGCTGCCTGTTCCTATGTCAAGAATACTGATCTTCCTGCCGGTTTCCCTTTTAATCACGACATCCACAAGCTCTTCGGTTTCCGGTCTTGGAATCAGCGCCCTGCGGTCGGTCTTAAGCCTGAAGCCATAGAACTCGGTTTCTCCCAGCACATACTGTATGGGCTCCCATGCTTTCAAACGCGTGAGGATATCCAGGTATTTCTTCACAACCTTCGGAGAAATTGTCTCCCTGCTGTTGAGATGAAAGTCTATTTTACTGTAATTTAGCAGGTGCTCGGCAATGAGATAGTTAAACGTTCTTATTTCATCGCCGGAATAATAAGCTGCCAGTTCCGACCTGAACAAGGAAGAAAGCTCCGATAATGAGAGGCTGTCGGTCATAAGGTAAATTTATCAAAAGTTGATGAGCCAGGCAACGAATCACATGATGTATATGCAGCGTTGTCTTGATCTTGCTGCAGAAAGTTCGGGATTCACCGCTCCGAATCCTATGGTGGGATGCGTGGTGGTGCACAATCACCGTATCATTGGTGAAGGATATCACAGGCAGTTCGGGGGACCGCATGCAGAGGTTGAAGCCATCCGCTCGGTGGGTGACAGGTCTCTCCTCCGTCAGTCTGTCCTTTATGTAAACCTTGAACCCTGTTCCCATACCGGAAAAACCCCTCCCTGTACCGGTCTGATCATTGAATCCGGAATCCCTGAGGTTGTGATCGGCACGATCGATCCCAACCCTCTTGTCAGCGGCAACGGTATCAGGCAATTGCAGGCTGCCGGTGTCATCACGTTAACTGGTGTGCTTGCGGAATC
>JAXDCR010000028.1:0-7188 GCA_034677845.1 Bacteroidales bacterium
ATTATGTATCCCACTCCCATGTAGGCGGGACTGATTCCGGGCGATCCGAGCATCATGCCGCCCTGTCCCGCGAACTTTGTCCCCGTGACAGTCTGCCTGGCAAATGAGATGAACTTCTCCCAATAGACAGCAAAAAGTTTTAGCTCACCCAGCAACTTGATGAGCGCCCCCAGTATCATGGCGCCAAAGAGGAATGAGGAATTGCTGCTGCCGGACTGTCCCGCCTTGTGTATCTCTGCAGCTGCCACCGACTCAGGGAAGGGAAGCTCGGCATCGTCAACCATGACCCTCCGCAACAGGGCAACAAACATGATGCCCAGCACACCGCCTGCCATTAAAATCAGGGTGGAGGTTACATAATGACCGGGGGTGAAAAACGGATCCCACAGTCCCGCCACAAAAAAAGCCGGCAGAGTGAAAATCGCTCCTGCTGCCACAGATTCACCTATGGACCCGACAGTACGGGCAAAATTCTCTTCCAGTATGGAACCTTTCATAACCCTCAGGATGGCCATGCCGATGACGGCTGCCGGATAGGTGGCGGCAATTGTCATTCCTGCCTTCAGTCCCAGATAGGCATTGGCCGCACCCAGCACCACAGCCATGACAAGGCCGATGATAAGCGCCCTGACGGTGAACTCAGACATGCTGGTTTCAGACGGCACAAATGGTATGAACTTCTTGCTTTCAGACATAATAATTGTTTTTGTTATATGGGAAGGTAAATATTTTTTTAAAAATGGCAAAAAAGTTTAATAAATTAACCTGCCGGATTGCAGTTCCATGATCCTGACCTGCAAACTGGCATCATTACCATTAATGCGCTTCAACCATGGATTACCGAAGACAGATTATCGCTGCCGCATTGTTTCTGTCGATGGGACTGATATGCTGCGGTTTTTTCGTCTGGAGGGGACTCAGCCGTTTCAGAACCGGGGAAAGGACTGTGACCGTAAGGGGACTGGCAGAAAGGGAGGTCCTGGCGGATAACATTTACTGGCCCATTGCCTATGTGGTCACCGATGATGACCTCATCCGGCTGAACCAGAAACTTGAAAACAACAAGCAGGTTATAGTTGATTTTCTCCTTGCCAGCGGATTTGCACGGGATGAAATATCATTCGCCTCACCAAGCGTCACGGATGTGCAGGCGCAGCTGTACGGATCGGACAGGACATATGCATTCAGGTACCTTGGCAAAGGAATTGTCAAACTGAACACGACAAACACATCGCTTGTGCTGACAGCCTCGGATAAGGCTTCTTCACTGCTTGTCAAGGGTGTGGTGCTGAACAGCGAGGATTACCAGAATACAATAACCTATTCGTTCAAGGGACTTAACGAAATAAAACCGGAAATGATCGAGGAGGCAAACCTCAATGCCCGCAAAGCGGCTGAACAATTTGCCAAAGATTCCAGAAGCAGGCTGGGTGACATCAAATCCGCCTCACAGGGATTGTTTACCATTGAAGATGCCAATTACAACACCCCGGAAAAAAAGATAGTCAGGGTGGTCACAACCGTGCAGTATTACCTGACACATTAAAAGTCCGTTTCAAAAGGCAATTTTCAAAACTGTTTCATTTTTAACATGATTCGTTTGTTATTTAGAATTATTAAAAATAATCTTTTTTTCGTACATTTGTATCAGCATTTCAATTAAAAATCATCATAAACGCCATGGCAGACTACCAGATTGTGATGCCCAAGATGGGAGAAAGCATACAGGAAGCAACCATCATCAGGTGGATGGTCAAAACCGGTGACCATGTCGAGGAAGACGACATCCTGACTGAACTGGCGACGGACAAGGTGGATACCGAGATTCCTTCTCCGGTTGCCGGGAAAGTCGTCAGAATCCTTTTCCCTGACGGGGCCAGGGTAGCCGTCGGAGAAGTCATCGCCATAATCGACACCGACACAGGAGCAGGGGAACAGGATGAAAAAACGGCAGGATCACCCGGGCAGAACGTGCCCGCATCGCCTGTTACAGATGAAATACAGGCTCCGGTGGCTCCGCCTGAATCTCCGAAGGGTGCAAATGGCACCGGCGGACCATCGCCTGCAAAAGGCATGGAAAGCAGTCCTTTTAAGCCGGAAACCGGCCCGCGGGACGGACGCTTTTATTCACCTTTAGTGCTCAGCAACGCCCGGAGTGAGAACCTGCCGTATGCAGAACTGGGCGCCATAAAGGGAAGCGGGATAAACGGCCGGGTGCGCAAACAGGATATACTCACCTACCTTGACGCGCGCAAGTCCGGACCTACGGAAACCAAACGGCAACCCCCGCCGGCACCCGTGGCGGAAAAGCCGGCCTCCGGCCTGCAGCCGGGTGATCAGATCGTGGAAATGGACAGGATGAGAAAGCTTATCGCGGAGCATATGGTCATGTCAAAACATGTGTCTGCCCATGTGACCAACTTTGTCGAGGCTGACGTAACAGGCCTTGTTCAGTGGCGGGACAGGGAAAAAGATGCATTCCTCAGCCGCGAGAAGATCAAACTTACCTTTATGCCCGCTTTCGTCGAAGCAACCGCACAGGCCCTGAAGGAATTTCCGGGAATCAATGCATCGGTTGACGGCACCAGGATAATCCTCAGGAATAACATTAACATCGGCTTTGCCGTTGCTCTGCCTTCAGGCAACCTGATCGTCCCGGTCATCAAAAACGCCGACCGGAAGAATCTGAGGGGACTGGCAGCGGAGCTGAACCGGCTGGCGGAAGATGCCCGTGCAGGCAGACTTGCGCCGGACGACATTCAGGGCGGAACATTCACGATAACCAACTTCGGCACGTTCCGGAACCTCACCGGCACACCCATCATCAACCAGCCTCAGGTGGCTATCCTGGCAACCGGAAACATCGAAAAGAAGCCGGCTGTCATCGCGACTCCCGCCGGCGATGCCATTGCCATCCGCCACAGGATGATGCTTTCCCTGTCATACGATCACCGGGTGGTCGACGGTGCGCTGGGAGGTCTTTTCCTGCGCAGGGTAGCCGATCTGCTTGAAAATTTTGATACAAACAGGAAAATTTAAACAGTATGATAAATCCGGAAATTCCCAGACGATATGGCATCAAGACCACAGCCAAAGAGGAACTGCAACGGTGGTTCTACCTGATGGTCCTGGGCCGGGCGCTTGACGACCGGGCGCCGAATTACCTCAAACAGGCCATCGGATGGTCATACCATGCACCCTATGCGGGCCATGATGGAATCCAGCTTGCTATCGGTCAGGTGTTTGACCGCAGCACAGACCACTTGTTCCCCTATTACCGTGACATGCTGACCGCCATATCAGCCGGCCTGACGGCCGAAGAGATCATTTGCAACGGCATATCAAAGGACAATGATGTCGCAGGCGGCGGCAGACACATGTCAAACCATTTTGCCAAACCATCATGGAACATCAACAACGTTTCCTCATGCACGGGCAACCATGCCCTGCACGCCACAGGTGTTGCCAGAGCCATGAAAAAATACGGGCATAAGGGAGTAGCCATCTGCTCGCAGGGAGAATCATCCCTTTCGGAAGGCTATGTCTATGAAGCCATCAACGGAGCCTCCAGGGAGCAGCTGCCTGTCATTTTTGTCATCCAGGACAACGGATACGGCATATCGGTACCCAAGGCGGACCAGACAGCAAACCGCAAGGTGGCCAACAATTTCACCGGCTTCAAGAACCTGCGCATCATACACTGCAACGGCAAAGATGTCTTTGATTCAATGAATGCCATGGCAGAAGCCAGAGAGTGGGTGCTCAACAACCAGAAGCCTTGCATAGTGCAGGCCAACTGCGTACGCATACACTCGCATTCAAATTCTGACCGTCATGAACTGTACCGCGACGATTATGAGCTCAATTATGTGAGTGTCTATGATCCGCTCGGGAAATTCAGAAGGATGCTGCTGCGTTACGGCCGCTTCACGGAAGATGAGCTGGAAGCCATTGAACAGCATGTCAAACAGGAAGTCAAGGAGGCGCACCAGAAAGCCATGGCAGCACCTGACCCTTCACCCGCATCTGTAACGGATTTTGTCATGCCGGAACCCTACCCTGCCTCCAGATATCCAACGGGGATGCACACCTCAGACACACCGAAGAAGAAGCTCATCGAAGCGCTCAATGAAACCCTGAAGGCGGAATTCAGGCATAATCCGGATACGTTTTTATGGGGACAGGATGTGGCCAACAAGGAAAAAGGGGGGATCTTCAACGTCACCAAAGGCATGCAGCAGGAATTCGGAAAGGAAAGGATATTCAACGCACCCATCGCGGAGGACTTTATCGTGGGAACCGCCAACGGCATGTCGCGTTTCAGCAGGAAGATAAGGATCGTCATTGAAGGCGCTGAATTCGCCGATTATTTCTGGCCGGCCATGGAACAGTTCGTTGAAGCCACCCACGAATACTGGAGGACAAAAGGACAGTTCGTGCCCAATGTCACCATCCGTCTGGCCTCAGGAGGTTATATCGGAGGCGGGTTATACCACTCACAGACCATTGAAGGTGCCCTGACCACATTTCCCGGTGTCCGTATCGTGTATCCCTCCTTTGCTGACGATGCAGCGGGACTGCTGAGGACAAGCATCAGGAGTGAGGGACTGACCATGTTCCTGGAACCAAAGGCATTGTACAACTCACCGCTGGCGGCCACATCCGTTCCGGAAGATTTTGAGGTTCCCTTCGGCAAAGCAAGGACCCGGCTTGAAGGTAGTGATCTTACTGTCATCACATACGGCAATACGACGCATATGTGTCTGAAAGCGGCTGACATGCTCACCCGCAGTGATGGCGTCAGGGCAGAGGTCATCGATATCCGTTCGCTGATACCGCTTGACAGGGAAGCCATTCTCAGCTCGGTCAGGAAAACAGGAAAAGCGCTTATCGTGCATGAAGACAAGGTTTTCGGGGGTTTTGGCGCCGAACTTGCCGCCATCATTGCCCAGGAAGCCTTCGAATTTCTTGACGGCCCAGTGAGGCGTGTGGGATCGACTTTCACACCGGTGGGCTTTAACCGTATTCTCGAACAGGCAATCCTGCCAAACGAGGAAAAAATTCTACGTGCCATGAAAGAACTGGCAGCATACTGACATTGAGGATGTCAACATGCCTGCCCATGAAGCAATTAAAATACTATGAAGAAGATAGCCATAATTTACAGTTTCAACAGCGGCAAGACATCACAGGCTGCCAGGAAGATAGGCGAGGCGCTGGGTGAACCGCTTGTCGAGCATATTAACGCAGAGGACCTGAGTGCATCCGAATTTCTCCGCCATGATCTGATCATCATGGGTGTTCCGACATGGTTTGACGGCGAACTGCCCAACTACTGGGATGAATTTGTTCCCGCCCTGGAGGATATGGACCTGAAGGGTAAGAAAGTGGCGCTTTTCGGAAACGGCGACCAGCTTGGGTATCCGGAAAATTTCGTTGACGCCATGGGCATCATGGCACAACTGCTTGAAAAACAGGGAGCCACACTTATCGGTTTTACAAGCACCGAAGGTTATGCTTTTGAAAGCTCAAAAGCCGCAAGAGGTGACCAGTTCACGGGACTTGCACTGGACTTTGAGAACCAGGGAAGCCAGGTAAACGGACGCATCCGTAAATGGGCCGCGCAGCTCAGGTCTGAGATGGGACTGTAAAAACCATGAAATGATCATCCTATGAAAATATTCAAACTTACACTGGCAGTCCTTCTGATTGGCATGCCGGTAAACGGCCAGCCGGCTGTCGTCCTTTACAATCCCTCAGCCGATGCGGCAGGAGAACTGCAGCAGGCCATAAAACAGGCAAGGGACAGCAACAGGCACGTGCTTGTGCAGGTTGGCGGCAACTGGTGCCCGTGGTGCCTCAAACTGCACGGATTCATTGAATCGCATGCAAAGGTCGACTCGATCCTCAGGGCAGACTATATACTGCTTCGCATCAACTACAGTCCCGAAAATAAAAATACTGAAGTGCTGGCTTCACTCGGCTATCCGCAACGTTTCGGTTTTCCGGTGCTGCTTGTGCTGGACGGCAACGGAAAACGCCTTCACACGCAGGATACAGGGTACCTTGAAAAGGACGACAGCTATGACGAGGAAAAACTGAACCGCTTCCTGCTTAACTGGAATGTTCGGGCAGTTGACCCGCGACAGTACCAGTGACCCGGACGACTTCCCCACGCTTCAGGATCACAGGCCGCCCACATCCTTCCCCGCCGACCTACGGAACAACGACGGATCAACCTTTTCCGCCGTCATCAGTTCTTCGGGATACGGGTCGAAAAACTTTTGCACCTCACCCGCCTGTGCCGACAGCCATTCCCTCTCCAGAGAGGGGGACAGGATGACCGGCATTCTTTTTTTTACATTGTGTATCTGTTCCAGCAGGGGATTGGCACGGGTGGTGATGACCGTGAAGGTACCCGTCAGCTCACCACCTTCCGGCTGTGCCCACCTGTCGTACAGTCCCGCCAGGGCAAATGCCTGTCCCCCCCTCAGCCCTATGAAATAAGGTATTCTGGCCTTGTCAAGGCTTTGCCATTCATAAAATCCATTGACAAGAACAAGGCAATGCCTTCGGGTGACAAGGCTCCGGAAGGAGGGCTTTTCTGACAGGGTTTCGGATTTGGCATTGAAGGTTTTGATCCGTATGGAAGCAGCGTCTTCGGCTGATCTCACCCAGTAAGGTATCAGTCCCCATCTGTAAAGTCTTATCTCATGGGGACTGTCATTGCAGATGACGGGAAGCAGCGGAAGAGAAAAGGCATTCACCCTGTCACCCGGCCTGTAATCACCTCCATCCGTAAGCTTCGCGCCAAAACGCTTTTCAAGCTGCTCCCGGCTGAGATCAATTTTAATGGTATAGCACATCAGGAATACGGAAAAAGGCCATCAGAAGAACAATCCCACACTCAGTATTAACTGGCTTATCCTTGAATCGAAGGCCATGGTGGTACTGCCGATTGAAATGCCGTCGCCCAGCTTGCTGAGACTGCCCTCGTACTTGATGTCAAAGGCCAGCTTGCCGACATCGACACCTCCTCCTGCCTGGAATCCGATGGTTGCCCTGTTAAGCTGCATGTCGTAGGTCGTTATCTTTTTCAGGTCAGAGTCATCGCTGATCAAAAAAGTCACGACAGGACCCGCTTCAAGCTTAAGAAATTTCATCTTGTACCCGAGAAGCAGGGGAATG
>JAXDCR010000029.1:0-4783 GCA_034677845.1 Bacteroidales bacterium
GCTTTCTTTGATTGCCTCAATAGCAATTTTGGCCTTAAATTCGGCTGTGAATGATCGTCTTGTACTTTTCATATGACAGAAATTTTAAAGTTATTAAATTCCTGTCCAGTTTTTTTAGACCATTACAGGATAAGCTGTTCAGGGAACACCGGCCGGAGATCATCTTCCACGCGGCCGCATACAAGCATGTTCCGCTGATGGAGGAAAACCCGCACGAGGCATTGCGGGTCAACGTGGGGGGCACCAGGGTGATGACCCTGCTGGCAGCCAGATACGGGGCGGAAAAATTTGTGATGATATCAACCGACAAGGCGGTGAACCCCACCGGCATCATGGGGGCGTCAAAACGCCTGTGCGAAAAGATCGTGGAGGCAAAGGCACAGCTGCCATGGGTGAGGACTCGCTATATCGTCACCCGCTTCGGCAACGTGCTGGGATCGAACGGTTCGGTGATACCGCTGTTCATGCAGCAGATCGAAAAAGGGGGACCCGTGACGGTCACCCATCCCGAAATAACCCGCTACTTCATGACGATAGCCGAAGCCTGCGAGCTGGTACTTGAAGCGGGCTTCATGGGCAAAGGGGGCGAGATCTTCGAGTTCGACATGGGCGAACCCGTGAAGATCGCCGACCTGGCCGACCAGATGATCCGGCTGGCGGGCATGGAACCGGGAAAGGACATTAAAATCGAGTACGTGGGACTGCGCCCCGGGGAAAAGCTCTACGAGGAGCTGCTGTCGGATGCCGAGGTTACGCTTCCGACACACCACCCGAAGATACGGATCGCACAGGTGGACGGGACGCTGCGGCCCGGCCTGCTGGAAGAGGTCGACGAAATCATGCAGCATATCTACTCCCGGTCGGAACAGGAGATCGTAAGCTTCTTCAAGGAATGGGTGCCGGAATATGTCGGCCCGCGGCTCATCGATCCGCAGCCTGTGCCGCTTTCAGAAGAAGGCAATGCCCCTGCCGCCCAAGCGGAGCATATACCTGCCGGGGAGAACTGACATCTTTCCGGGAAAATTGACGGTCTGCCGTCTGATTGCCAGCCCTGCCTGGCATTTTTTTTCGAAAAACGGTCGAAAAATGTTTGCCTGCCGTGCAAATTTGGTCTAAATTTGCACGGCAGATGGAAATAATTCGACATATCAATATTCCGGAAACTTCATTTTTTCTGTTCGGACCCAGGGGCACAGGCAAGTCAACTTTTGTAAAAAGCCTGCTGACTCCTGATATGCTGTACGTTGATTTTCTTGACCCCGACACTTTCAGGACCTTCTCTGCATATCCTGAAACACTGCTGAAAACGGTGCGCGCATTGAACCCGTCAACAGTCATCATCGATGAGGTGCAGAAGGTGCCACAGGTTCTTGACGCGGTCCATAAAACCATGGAAGAAACCGGCACGCGTTTCATCCTCACCGGATCAGGCGCCCGCAAGCTGAAAAAGACAGGAGCCGACCTTCTCGGGGGCAGGGCCCTATATTGCAGAATGCATCCTTTCACGGCCGGTGAACTGGGTGAGGCATTTTCACTGGAAAAGGCATTGGTGACGGGTCTGATACCGGTCGTCGAACGCAGTCCGGATCCGTCGAAAACATTGTCTGCCTACGTGAACTTATACCTTCACGAAGAAATTAAGGCGGAGGGCCTGGTGAGAAATTTGGGATCTTTTACGCGGTTCCTTGAAATAATCAGTTTCTCACATGGATCCGTTCTTAACGTTTCAAACCTGGCACGGGAATGCCAGACGGGCAGGAACATCATAACAGGCTATCTTGATATCCTTGAGGACCTCCTGCTTGGATACCGCCTTCCGGTTTTTGCGCAAAGGGCCAAAAGAAAAACGGCATCGCATCCCAAGTTTTATCTGTTTGATAATGGATTGTACCGGCGTCTGAGACAGAGGGGACCGCTGGATACCGAATCCGAACTCGCCGGACCTGCGCTGGAAGGTCTGGTGGGACAGCATCTCAGGGCCTTCATTGACTTCGCCCTTGATGACACTAACCTGTACTTTTGGAGAACGCTGGCCGGCAACGAGGTTGACTTTGTCCTATATGGCGGAAATACATTCATGGCCATTGAAGTCAAAAACGCAAAGACATTGAATCCGGCTGATTTAAAAGGACTGACAGCATTCGGGGAAGATTATCCGGAAGCGGGACTTCTGCTGCTGTACCGCGGAACGAATGCCATGAAACATAATAATATCCTTGTGCTTCCGGTCGATGTTTTTTTGCGCGATCCCGGAAAATGGCTGGTAAAAAACACTGAATAAGACAAGACTGAGGTGAATCACGGTGAAAAATAAAAGATTATATGCATCATTTTCCGGCAGGATGCCGTATAATCACTATAATTTTGATAATTTTGACATCCTTTGATAAGCACTGAACAAAACCACTAACTAAATTCATTGTCATGAGCAACGGATACGAAGAAGATGACAGGGACCGCCGGGGGGTGGTCCCTATCGTATGGTGGCTGGGGGGACTGGCACTGGCGGCCTCGGCCATCACCTTTGCGCTGCTGTATTTCAACAAGAAGGGCGACCTGGGCGACCTGCAGCTGCTGTTCAACGAGACGACCAACACGCTGACACAGGAGAGGGATTCGCTCAACGGCCAGCTGCAAAGGGCCAACAGCAACTACCAGGTGCTGCTGGCCGACCGCGAAAAGATCGCGCAGGACCTTGCCACGCAGCAGGCACGCAACAGCCGGCTGGCATCGGCCAACAACACGCTGACGAAACAGCAGCAGCTGACAAGGGATTCTCTCCTGGCTGCCCTGGCAGACGCCCAGCAGCTGCGTTCGCAGAACGACGGACTGCAGAGGGACCTTGTCACCGTGCGGGGTGAGGTCGCCGGCCTCAAAAGTGAGCTGGCGGCAAAAGACGGGGCCCTGGCAGACAAACAGGCCGTCATCGACACGAAAAACAGCCGCATAGCCGCCGACTCCGCCGCATCGGCAGCGCTGAAGGACTCCGTCCGCAGCGAACAGGTGCAGGGCTTCGTCAACATCACCGAACTGAACGGGGCATACGGCATAGCGACAATCTCGGTGCCCTATTCCCGTTATTTCTACGGGCTTAGCACCGTCAACGGATATGTGATCAGCAAACACTGGCTGACGGGAGTGGGACTGGGACTGTATAACTTCAACGGGGGACTGGTGCTGCCGCTGTACCTCGACTTCCGGTACAGCTTCAGGGAAAGGAAAATCACCCCCTATATCTTCGCCGACGGCGGATACATGCTGAAACTGGAGGATATGGTCAACTCATCGACTTTCGTCAACCCGGGGTTTGGCATTTACGCAAAACTCGGCAGAAAAACCGCCCTCAACCTGGGCGCCGGTATTTTCACCCACGACCTCGAAAGAAGGTCTTCATTCGTGAATGTCAAACTCGGCCTGCATTTTTACGGCAAAACAAAGGCCGAAAAGCTAAGCGGGTTATAATGCATCATCAGCAGGTTATGTTTAACAGGCAGGTTGATGTATAATAAGCAGGCTGACATGCATAACAAGATATAAAAGAGTTCACTGCCCAGCCTACAACAGGATTGTTTATGCCGGCTGCCCTTCGGGGCAGCCTTTTTTTTGCCAGGCATCGGGTGTGAATTAATTGTATCCGCCCGGGGAAATGCATCTTTCAAGTATAACCCTGACCGCAAGGTGGCAGGAGTCAGGTTTAACCTAACACTGCTATGCGCCGGAGAATAACATATTGATACACACATTAAAGTATAAGAGTGACTTTTTTTATATCTTTTAATTCCGTATTTTTGTAAAAACATTGAAATATTAGACATTTTAAGGTATAAAAATGGACACAGGTAATATCATAATTACTTTAAGAAAGGATAAAGGCTGGTCACAGACTGATTTGTCCAAGCAATGCGGGGTTTCCCGTGAGATGGTTGGTAAATACGAGCGTGGTGAAGCTGTCCCATCTATCGGGGCAGCAAAAAAAATTGCCGATGCTTTCGGGGTTTCACTGGATTATTTGGTAGGGGAAGGTGTTAACGCCCATTTTGACAAAAAAACACTGCAGAGAATTCAGGAACTGGAACTGCTCGAAGAAGATAAAAAGAAAACGCTCTTTGATTTAATGGATACTTATATCCGTGATGCTAAAACAAGAAAGGCGTATGCCACTCGATAATATTTTATAAATGAAGTTTTCAAATTATTTTCTCCATACACGGCAGCGACCAGACCGACAAGACATTAAAATGGAATGGATTGAACAGGTCTTCGAATTCCCTGAACATGAACAGACGCAGACCGATGGCCGTAAACGGAAATGGGGTTATATTAAAGAAGTTGATAAATATTTACGTATTGTAGTCCTGGAAGATGGCAAGACTGTTCACAATGCTTTTTTTGACAGGGATTTTAAAAAATAACATTATGAAGATAACATACTTTAAAGATACTGATACTTTGCTGGTTAATTTCAATAACAATGAAATTACCGACACCAAAGACCTGAATGAAAACGTGCTGGTTGAAACGGACAAAAACGGCAACGTGGTAAGCATGACTATTGAACATGCTCAGCAACAGGCTGAGATTGCTAATTTCTCCTTTAACCAGGTGGAAAAAACAGGTACGGTTTAATGTAAAAAGCCCCGACGTACCGAGGCTTTCTGCTAATCTTTTCGTTTAATGCATGAATTATCCATTAATAAATGATCAATAAAAAATTTGGACTCGAATTTATTTTGTAATCTACTTATTGTCTTATTATTAATTAACTTCAAGCCCTTATCCTTTT
>JAXDCR010000030.1:0-13828 GCA_034677845.1 Bacteroidales bacterium
CAACCTTAAGATGAAGTCGCTTCTTTACGACGTCCGCCAGCAGCGGCCGGAATTCCAGATCACCGAGGGCGTGTTTTACAATGGCATTGATAACTTCAGCATCAGGGTAAGCCGTAAAGACCCTTCAACAAGCATGCTCTATGACATCAAGATATACGATCATACGGAAAGGAGGGGCAATGTCAGCGTGACGGTGGCCGACTCGGGGCATATGGAAATAACTGCCGACAGGAGGAACCTTGTCATCACGCTGTGGAGTGGCTATACTTACTCTGAACTGGAAAGCGACAGGCGTGCCCGGCAGGAAAACTATCCCCACAGGACGGTTCGTTTCAGGGAAGAGCGCATGGTGATCGAAATGGCTGGTTTTGAACTTAACCGCTCAGACGGGGCCATCTTCCGGAATTCCTACCAGATGCTAAACCTGTCCCAGCTCAGCCATGCCCGTGATTCACTGAGACAGGATCTCCTCGCCCAGACCACCAGCTACTTTGAATCGCTTTACAGGAACAATTTTTTTGCGCTGAAGTCGGACGGACAGAACAAACCCCTCAACATGCTGGCATCCGTCACCAATCCTTTCGGTATGGAAACCATGAGAGGTTCCTCAAGCTCATTCACCAAACCGGTTCCGGAACCGGTGGTTGAAAATCCTCCTCCGGACACAAGCCGGTCTTCATACGACATATTAAAAATCAGCAATTTTGATGAACTGCTGAAGTCCTTTCCCTTGACTGACCGGTACATGATTGTTGATATTGCCTCACAGAACGCTTCCTCGACAATGAACTATGTCATCAGTGCCGCCACAACCATTTCCTATGACACCAAATACCTGCGAAGGCACGAGATAGAATGGCACCGGAAATTCACACTTTCTTTTGCCTGTCTGATCTTTCTTTTCATCGGCGCACCGCTGGGGGCCATCATCAGGAAAGGAGGCCTTGGCCTGCCGACAGTCATTTCAACGCTCCTCTTCATCCTGTACTATGTCATTTCTCTCACCGGAGAGAAATTTGTCCGCGAAAGCGTGATCTCGAGTTTCATGGGCATGTGGCTGTCGGCATTCATACTGATAGGCGCAGGCATATTTCTCACCTACAAGGCCACCAATGACGCAGCCATGCTTAATCTGGAGACATACTACAACTGGTTCCGCTCATTTTTGGGCATTGGCCGGAGCAGCATGCTGCAGAGAAAGGAACACCTGGCAGGTAAGTTCGACTATCTTGAAATGGAAAGGGAACAACTGCAGGAAGAATTCCGGTTCATTGCCGACCTGGCAAGGGAATGCTGGGAAAGAATGAGGAACGATGTCTCTCCGTCGCTGCTTCTCAAAAATGCCATGTCAAACAGGAACTACCCATACCTTCTTGAATTCGGCATTCATTACAGCAGTCTGTTTGACCAGGTGGTTCTCAGCAGGTGGTACCGGATTCCTTATTTTAGAAAGCGGCTGTCTGAGTTTCCGTACACCAACTACAGGACCAGCCGCAGGTATTTTGACAACAAGGCTTTCAGGTTGATCTCACTGATCATTTTTCCCATATTCCTGTTCCGGTACTTTCAGCTGCTGATTTCTGTCACGAAACACCGGCGGAACCTGCTGCTCATTGCCGACCTGTCATCCGGCATGATCAACCTGCTGAACAGCTCGGCCATGAAAACCGAAATGTGGCAATGAGGCTTCTCCAGGTATGCAACAAAATACCTTTCCCCGCCCATGACGGAGGTTCGGTGGCCATCATGAACCTGAACAGGGGACTGGCAAAGCTGGGACATGAAGTCGCCCTTCTTGCCATGGAAACCCGAAAGCACCCCCTGAGACCCTGTGACCGCGACCATCCTCCCTGTGCCGGAACCTTCTTCAGCGTCAGGGTCAATACCGGGTTCAGGCCGGGCGCCCTCATCCGCAGCCTTTTCGGCAACACCATTCCTTACATGGCTGCCCGCTTTGTCTCCGCCAGTTTTGACAAGGAACTTTCAAAAATAGCCGCCGCGGGCAATTTTGACATCATCCAGCTGGAAGGTTCTTACCTGCTCCCTTACATTTCAACTTTGCGGAGACATACCGGCGCTCTTATAGCCCTGCGCAGCCATAACATTGAGCATGTGATCTGGGAAAGGATGGCAAAGGAAAGACACAGCGCCCCTGCCCGTATCGCATACAATCTCCTGGCCCGGCGGCTGAAAAAATTCGAAAGCAGATTCCTGAACAAATGTGACCTGCTGGTTCCCATAACCAGCCATGATGACAGGATGCTGAAACTGATGGGCAGCCGCAGGCCATCTTTTGTCTGCCGCTCCGGATATGATGTGGCTGATATTCCGGCAGCAGGTCAGGCTCATCGTTCCGTCTATTTCCTGGGATCGCTGGACTGGCTGCCAAACAGGAGGGGACTGTCATGGTTCATCTCCGGGGTGCTGCCTGGTTTACGGCGTAAGTACCCTGACCTCCTTTTTTCCGTGGCAGGTAGGAACGCGCCTCATGCCTTTGTGCGCCGACTGATCCGTGCCGGGGTACGCTTTATCGGCGAAGTGGCCGACGCACGAAGCTTTGTGCTTTCACAGGGAATTCTGGTTGTTCCGCTCTTCTCCGGAAGCGGCATGAGGGTCAAAATCATCGAGGCCATGGCACTTGGAAAAGCTGTGGTGACGACACCCACAGGGGCCGAGGGATTGGATGCCGCAGATGGCCGCGAGCTGTTGATGGCACATGATGCGGAATCTTTCATGTCACACCTTTTCAGGTTGCTGGACAACCCTGCCTGTCAGACTGAAATCGGCGCCCGTGCAAAGGAATTTGTGCTGGCCCGATATAACAATGACACGCTTGTGAGGGGCCTGGCGGATTTTTACAGGGAGCAGTCCCTTTCTGCCGGCCGTCACGGCGACTGATACGAAGAAGATACTGTTGAAACAATGGCTTCAGCAGATCATAAAAACGAATAGAGCTTACGCAATGGTGGTGAAAATCCTTTTCTGGTTCTTTGCCGCAGTGGTTTTCTACACTCATATCGGCTACACGCTGGTGCTTATGCTGCTTGTGCCCCTTGCCAGGGTCAGGAAGAAGTCGCAAGGCGATTCCGGCAACGGCTATGAACCGGAAGTGTCGCTGCTGATACCGGCATACAATGAAATTGAATATATCGGGGCCAAAATGCAGAACACCCTGCAACTGGATTATCCGGCCTCCAAACTTAACATTATCTGGATCACTGACGGTTCAGACGACGGAAGCCAGGCATTGCTGGGCAGCTTCGACCGCATCATCCTGCTGCATGACGATGTGCGGAGGGGTAAGGCACATGCACTGAACAGGGCCATGAAGACCGTGCATACCCCGATTGTCTTTTTCACCGACGCAAACACGATGCTCAGTCCCCTTGCCATCCGCGAGGTTGTCCGTTTTTTCAGGGATGAGCATGTCGGCTGCGTGGCCGGTGCCAAAAGAATTGTGACCGCCGGCAAGGAGGAGGCTGTCAGTGCAGGCGAAGGCATCTACTGGCGGTATGAATCCCTTATCAAAAGGCTCGAATCTGCCACTGGTTCGATACCCGGTGCCGCAGGTGAACTTTTCGCCATACGGAGGGAACTTTACACGGAACTGGATGAGAACACCATACTGGATGACTTTTTTATTTCCATGCAGGTGGCCATGAAGGGTTACCGTATCCTCTACGCTCCAGGTGCATGGGCAACAGAGCATGCCTCTCTTACGGCCGCCGAGGAAATGAAGCGGAAGATCAGAATAGCCGCCGGCGGCATGCAGGCTCTTGTCAGGATGCCGTCGCTGCTTAGCTTCCGTAAATACGGACTCCTGGCCTTCAAATACATATCGCACAAGGTGCTGAGGTGGACCCTGGTGCCTGTTGCCCTTGCCATTCTTGTGCCTCTTAACGCGCTGATCGTGATAATATACCCGGCCTCACCCTTTTACCTTGTCACATTCCTCCTGCAGTGCATTTTTTATCTGACAGCTGCGGCAGGTGCCCTGCTGAAGGATAAACAGCTCAGCTGCAAATTTGTCTTTCTGCCCTATTATCTCACCATAATGAATTATGCGGTTCTGACCGGCTTTTTCCGTTTCCTCACCGGAAATTACAGCGTAAAATGGACAAAGGTCAGACGAAGGCAATGAATATTCGATGACATGTTGTAATTTTGCCGGTTCAATCATTAGATGAAATAAGATCATGCCCGCAAAACAAAGGGAAGACAAACTTCCCAGGTTAAACACAATAAAGGAAGCCATACAGGACATCAGGGAAGGCAAGGTCGTCATAGTCGTTGATGATGAAGACCGCGAGAACGAGGGCGATTTTATCTGTGCGGCAGAGCTTGTCACACCTGAAATCATCAACTTTATGGCCACTTATGGAAGGGGACTGATATGCGCGCCCATTTCTGACAAGCGTTGCGACGAGCTGGAGCTTGACCTGATGGTCAACACGAACACTTCTGTTCATGGCACCCCTTTCACCGTATCGGTAGACCTGCTGGGACACGGGTGCACAACCGGCATATCAGCCTCGGACAGGGCTAAGACAATAAGAGCCCTTGTTGACCCGGAAACCAGGCCGGAGGATCTTGGAAGGCCCGGCCACGTTTTCCCGCTAAGGGCAAGGGCCAAGGGAGTGCTTCGCAGAGCGGGACACACCGAAGCGGCAATAGACCTGGCAAGGCTGGCGGGATTGAAACCGGGGGGTGTGCTGGTCGAGATAATGAACGAGGACGGCAGCATGGCCCGCCTTCCTGAGCTGATCCGGCTGGCAGGCAAACACAATCTCAAGATCATCACCATAAAAAGCCTGATCGCCTACCTTCTTAAGAAGGAAAGCATTATTATCAAAGGTGAAAAAGCAATACTTCCCACCAAATACGGCACCTTCACCGTCATCCCCTTTATCCAGAAGTCAAACGGACTGGAGCATCTGGCCCTCATCAAGGGCAGCTGGACAGCCAAAGATCCAGTGCTCGTGCGGGTGCATTCCTCCTGTCTGACAGGTGACACATTCGGCTCCTACCGGTGTGACTGCGGTTCGCAGCTGCATGAGGCAATGCGGATGATTGAAAAAGAAGGACAGGGCGCCATTATCTATATGAACCAGGAAGGAAGGGGGATCGGACTGTTCAACAAGATTAACGCTTACCACCTGCAGGAACAGGGCCGCGATACCGTCGATGCCAACCTTGACCTTGGCTTCGACGTCGATGAAAGAGATTATGGCGTGGGGGCAAGCATCATGCACTCACTGGGACTGGGAAAAGTAAGGCTGATTACCAACAATCCCGTGAAAAGGGCCGGTCTTGAAGGATATGGCATCACCGTGGTTGAAAACATTCCCCTTGTCATTCCCCCGAACGAGCATAACCTGTTTTACCTCAAGACCAAAAAAAACCGGATGGGACACCTGCTTGAGCTGCTCGAAGACAAAGACTTCAGGGTATCCGATGAAAAATAAACCTTCACCCGGCACCCGGCCAAGGATCGTATTCATGGGAACACCTGAATTTGCCGTTGCCTCCCTGCAGGCCATCCTTGAGGCCGGATTTCCGGTAGCGGCAGTGGTGACTGCGGCTGACAAGCCTTCCGGCAGGGGCAGGAGGCTGCAATCCTCTCCTGTCAAACAGTTTGCCTTGAAAAGGGGACTGACCGTCCTGCAGCCCTTGAATCTGAAGGACCCCGCATTCCTTGATGCACTGGGTAACCTGAAGGCCGACCTTCAGGTTGTCGTTGCCTTCAGGATGATTCCTGAAGCTGTCTGGAAAATGCCACCCCTGGGCACTTTTAACCTGCATGCCTCCCTTTTGCCCGACTACAGGGGGGCAGCTCCGATAAACTGGGTCATTATCAACGGTGAAAAGAAGACAGGCGTCACCACATTCTTCATTGACCATGAGATTGACAAAGGGTCAGTCATTTACCAGGAGGAAACCGTGATTCTGCCGGAGGAGGATGCCGGAATGCTCCATGACCGTCTGATGGTGATGGGTGCCGGGCTGGTTGTCAGAACGATCCGCAGCCTTGCGGCAGGAAAGGTAATACCGGTTGACCAGAGCCGTATACCACATCAGGGGATGCTTCATCCGGCACCGAGGATACACCATGGGGATTGCCGCATAAACTGGAGCTTACCGGCAGAAAAGACCGCCAACCTGGTGAGGGGTCTGAGTCCCCACCCAGGCGCCTGGACCATGGCAACCTGTAACGGGAAAAACCAGCAGGTAGTAAAAATACTTGCTGCCACTGCCGTCCTTAAGGACCATGATAAACCTGCGGGACCCGTGGAGACCGACCAGAAAAAACAACTGTGGATAGCCACACCCGACGGCTATCTTTCAGTTACGAGCCTGCAGCTGCAGGGCCGGAAAAAAATGGGCACCGGTGATTTCCTGAGGGGATTTCACGGGATTGGCAATTGCACCTTCCGTTAAGGATCAAACTCAAAATACATTTCTATTTCCTCTTCATCCTCCGGCATGCTCTCCCGGACGGCAGGATAGGATGTAACGCCCTTTGCAGCCTTTCTCAGCTGGAGAACGGTGCCAATGTCAGGCTGCGAACCGTAACCGAGTCCATTAAGGGCGTAAAGCTGCGTCAGTTTGATCGCATACCGCTGGGAGATGTCGTACATGGTTTCCCCAGCTGCAACGGTGTGGGTATTCCTGCCGGCTTCAGCCTTGTTGCGCTTGGGCTGTATGTAGACCATCTGCCCCTCCGACAGGGAATCTCCCGGCTCCCTCTCATTGTATCGCGGCAACTCCCATGACAGTTTTCCCAGTTCGCCGGTGATGGATTCAAATGAGTCTCCCTTCCTGGCAATGACATATTTGACCCTGTTGTTCTGCAAAATCTGCCTTGAAGAAGTGACGGAAGCGGCTGCATCCCTTGCGCTGGCCTGCACCCCGGCGCCGGCGGCCTCATCATACCGCTGCAGGTTATTCTCCTCGATGATCTCAATGAGTTTGCTGGCGTAGGTGGGACTGGTGGCATAGCCTGCCCGTTTCAATCCCCTGGCCCAGGCTTTGTAATCGCCAGGCGGAAGCTCGAACAGAAAGGCATAGCGCTGCTGTGTCATCAGGTAATCGCTGTGATCACGGTAAGAAGCTTCCACGGAACCGTATTTTCTGAAACATTCATTCTCCTCGTCGTCATCGTGCTTTATCGTCTTGCCATTCCAGTCATTGTGACACTTTATCCCGAAATGGTTGTTTGCGTTTTTCGCCAGCCTGCTGTTTCCGTCACCGGACTCCAGCACCCCCTGCGCCAGCGTGATGCTGGCAGGAATGCCGCTCCGCAGCATCTCCTCAACCGCCAGGCCGCTGTACAAGCTTATATACTCCTGCCTTGTCATTTTTCCGGATGACTGTGCAACAGCTGCCAATGGCAGCCAACTCACGGCAAAAATGAAAAAAGTGCCCTTCATACCTTTGATGTCCGTTTCGCAAAATTAACGAACCGCAGCTTTCAACTATTGTTAATAAACCACAGGTTTTCAACAGAGGCTGCCTGCCAGGCCAGACACACCGGAATATTGAGAAAGAAGGCGCTGTGGCGAATAAAGTCCGGTTTTATCCGGTAAGGGCTTTTCATACGTTTGCCTGATCAGGCTTCTTTTATTTTTTTATATTTACACCATTAACCCCATTCAATATGGAACTTAGAAGGACCTTTGACATACTCGACAACCTGCTTGAGTTATGTCCCGATAAACCAGATATGCTGGCATGCAAGGAAAACGGCGGCTGGAAAACTTACAGCGTGAGGGAATATGTCGAACGGGCCGGAAGCCTTGCTTTGGGTCTGCTTGAGATGGGACTGAAAAAAGGAGACATGGTGGTCACCGTTTCGAACAACCGGCCGGAATGGAATTTCATGGATATGGCACTGAGCCAGGCAGGCATTGTCCATGTTCCCATTTATCCGACCCTGAGCGGCGATGATTATTCTTTTATCCTTAAAAACTGCCAGCCAAGACTGATCGTTGTTTCCGATAAAAGCCTGTACGATAAGCTGAAGCCCATAGCGGAAAAGACAGATTCGGGTATTGGTTTCCTGAGCTATAATGAAATACCGCAGGTGAGGAACTGGAAAGAAATTCTGGAGCTCGGCCGGCTGAAGGGACAGAGACACCTTGACCTGCTGGCGAAAACCAGGAACGAGACCGGAATACACGAGCTGGTGACTCTCATATATACTTCAGGCACAACGGGCAATCCCAAGGGTGTCATGCTGTCACACAACAACATCATGAGCAACGTCAAAGCCATATCGCAGATCTATGATTTCAACCAAACCCACCGCACGCTGAGTTTCCTGCCCATCAGCCATGTCTTTGAAAGAACCATCAACTATTACTTTCAAAGCACGGGCATCAGCATCTATTATGCCGAAAACCTGGGCACCATTGCAGACAACCTTAAGGAGGTGAAGCCGCACCTTTTCATTTCAGTGCCGCGTTTGCTTGAGCGCACCTATGACAAAATAATCAGCAGGGGCAGAGAGCTCAGGGGCATTAAAAGAAGGCTCTTCTTCTGGGCCGTCAACCTTGGCATGAAATATACGATACCGGATACGAACGGATGGTACTACCGCCTGAAGCTGAAGGTGGCAGACAGGCTTATCTTCAGCAAATGGCGCGAAGCCCTTGGAGGTAAGGTGCAGCTCATCGTCACCGGCGGGGCAGCTTTGCAGCCGAGGCTGGCAACAATCTTCAATGCAGCAGGCATTCCCGTTGTCGAAGGTTACGGACTGACGGAATCCTCCCCTGTCATCGCGGCAAACCGGATACCTTCATCGGGCAATATGAGAGTGGCCACCGTGGGTCCGGCGCTGCCCGGTATCGAGGTCAGGATAGCAGAGGACGGAGAGATCCTCTGCAGGGGCCCCAACGTGATGATGGGATATTACAGGGACCCCGTTCAGACGGCCGAGATCATCGACAGCGATGGCTGGCTGCACACGGGAGATATCGGCATCATGGTGGAGGAAAAGTACCTGAAGATCACCGACCGGAAAAAGGAGATGTTCAAGCTGTCAAGCGGCAAATACATTGCCCCACAGGTGATCGAGAACAAGCTGAAAGAATCCGTCTTCATCGAGCAGGCCATGGTGATCGGCGAAAACCAGAAGTTCGCCAGTGCCATTCTGTCGCCCGATTTCCCTTTCCTGCATCAGTGGGCATCCTCTCATAACATCAGCTTCCGTGACAACGATGAGCTGATACAGCATCCCGGGGTGCTGGCCTGTTTCCAGGAAGAGGTCAACAAGTTGAATAAGGTACTGGGCCTGACAGAACAGATCAAACGATTCAGGCTTGTCAGCGAAGAGTGGAGCCCGATGACAGGGGAGCTCTCACCCACGCTTAAGTTGAAAAGAAGATTCCTCACTGACAAATACAGCGCGCTGATTGCCGAGATCTTTGCCCTCGGAAAGGGAGACCTTGGCTAACGCTTGATAAGCGAAAGGAAATTCCATTTTTTCTTTTTGCTCATGATGAATGCATCTGCTGAGCGATTCACGAAGTTGACATCCTCAATTGTATAGAATGCATTGGGATTATGCTGGTTGATAAGCTCGATGACATGTTTCATGCGTTTCCGGTTGATGATCATAAAAAAGATACCCACCTCACCCTGCATGCCCATGGCTTTTTGCGTGGTCACCCCATAACCTTCCTTTCGCAGCGTGTTTACAAGTTGCGTTACATCTTCCCTGCTGATAACCCTGATGATCTCATTGCCGATGGCAAGTTTTTCATCGAGCAGCATGCCCACCAGGTTGCCGGTCGCAAATCCGGCCGCATAGCCGATATAACAAAGCCAGTTGTTAAGGTTTTCAAAGATCCGGCTGATGGCTATGATCCAGATAAGCACTTCAAAAAATCCAATGACAGGGGCAATGGCCTTATAACCCTTGGAAACAAATATGATCCGCATGGTGTCGAGCGTCACGTCACAGATTCTCAGAAAAAAGATCAGAACCGGAATGAATAGGTAATCCAGCACCGGATGGTTGTTCAGAAATTCCATAGTTAAGGTAGGTTATGTGCCACAGGATTATTATTTGCCTGTCTGCCGGCAAAACTAAGGTAAATATTTTTGCCTGTCAAGGATATATATGTTCCGGGAGTAAATAAGGTCTCATCATTTGCATTTGTAACCCGCATGATGTACTTTAGGCAAAAGTAAACCCTTAAAACAAACGACACATGGTCACATATATGCGACGCCTGCTGAAGCTGCTGATTTACCTTGCCGTTATTTTCCTCCTTTTCATCATTGTTCCTCAGGCTTTCAGGGAAGGAGGATCAATGGCTTCGGCCTTCCGTGATATGTTTGCCGACAGACAGTTCCTCCTTCTTATGCTGATCCTCGCCGCCTACATCCTGGCTTATCCTCTCGTCGGCTTTGCCAGAATGGAAAGACACCTGAACGGCAGTTTCAGCGATAACCGCAGTTTTTTCGAAGACGCGTTAAAGGCTGTGAGTTACATGAAAACGGAAGAATCGGCTGACCGCATCGTGTACCGCAGATCTTCAAAATACTACCGGTTCATGCAGTTCGGCGAAGACAGGATCGTCCTCGAGACAGGCGGAAATCCCGTGATCATCTCCGGCCCACGGAGGACCGTTGCCAGGGTTAACCAGATCGTTGAACAGAAAATCCTGGGTGACCAGGTTTAAATGTCGTCAAATTCAAGTATGATACAATAAGATTCAACGTCTTCCACAAGCACTTCCCTGTCACCTGATCCGTCCAGGTTCCCCCTTGCAATGACATTGCTGTTCGTTTCCGACCAGTAAATCATATCATCTATATGATCCACATAGATGCCGTCAGGACGGTTAACACCGTCGGAACTGTCGAAGAGCACGTCAGGCGTTCCGGTGCCGTCCAGGCTGGCCGACACTATATCATAAGCGTCTTCGTCAGCCCAGTAAATTTTTTCTTCCGACGGCCTGACAAATACATTTGAGGGGGCGCTTAAATCCGGGTAGTTTGCCGAGTTGTACAGGACACTCAAAGTACCGCTTCCGTCAAGGTTGCCATACAGGATGCCCAGGTAAAAATCGCCTATGTAGAGCTTGTTGTTTGTCTTGTCGATGGCCATGCCATAGGCATATTCGATCACGTCATCCCCTCCGTACAATGTTTGCACAGGTTGCGAACCGTCTGAAGAACCTTTCATGATCTGATAGGTTCCCGAGTTGCACCAGAAAATTGCCCCTGTCTGCTTGTCGTAGGCCATCCCGTCCGGCTCATTCACCCCGTCGGAATCATCGTAGAGGACCTCAATTTCACCCGTGCCGTCTTTTTTCATTTTAAGAATGCAGTCAGCTTCATCGTCCGAAACGATAAGGTACCCGTCTTCCGTCAGCACGATGCCTGCCGGTCCCGCAATCCCGTCACTGGAATTAAACAGGGTGACGGCATCATTCGGGTCGTCAATCAGGTCTATTTTGCCTATTTTACTGGCTGCCCAGTCCGTATAATAGAGATTCACGGCCTTCTTTTCCGTTTTCTTGTCGTTGTCTTCATCCTTTTCGCAGGAGGTGGCCAGGAGACAGAGTACAAGAGGGAGGAGGCCAAAAGGGATAAGTTTTTTTATTTTCATGACAGGGGTTTTTAATTGGTTAAATGATCCGTTTATGCCTAAAATATACGAAAAAATCCTCTGTCAGTCAAAAATTTATCCAAAGAAGTTTTCCGGTCAGGTTTTCATGGCTTCAGCATATCGCTTGCCTGCCATTT
Source organism: Bacteroidales bacterium (assembly GCA_034677845.1). Lineage (GTDB taxonomy): Bacteria > Bacteroidota > Bacteroidia > Bacteroidales > UBA10428 > UBA5072. The sequence goes on from JAXDCR010000030.1 coordinate 11,758, forward strand.
CCCAGTTGACAACGTTCCAGAAAGCATCGATGTATTCGGCGCGTCTGTTCTGGTACTTCAGGTAATAGGCATGTTCCCACACGTCGAGCAGCAGCAGGGGATGACCCTTTTCCCTGACAAGATCCATCAGCGGATTGTCCTGGTTGGGGGTAGAGGTGATCATAAGCCGGCCATCCGAATGGATCAGCCAGACCCATCCTGAACCGAACAGCGACCGGGCGGCCGCACTGAACTGATCCCTGAACTGGCTGAACGATCCGAAGTCCCTTTCAATTGCCCCGGCAAGGTTGCCGGTGGGAATCTGTCCCTTGGGGGGACCGAGCGTCTCCCAGAAGAGTTTGTGGTTGTAAAATCCCCCTCCGTCGTTGCGCAGCGCGGCAGGATATTTGGAAACCTGGCTGAAGATCTCGGCCTCACTTTTTCCTGTCAGCCCGTTCTCCTTAATGGCAGCGTTGAAGTTGTTCGTATAGGCTGCATGATGCCTGGAGTGGTGAATTTCCATTGTTGCTGCATCAATATACGGCTCAAGCGCTTGGTAGGCATACGGCAGCTGCGGAAGCAGAAACTCCCCCTGCCGGTTGGGTAAGGTCTGGGCAAGGACTGTCTGGCCGCCCCTTCTGCCGGCGCCGGTTACAACAACTCCCGTGGCTGCCAGAGCCAGCGATTTAATAAAGGTTCTTTTGTCCATGGTTAAAACTGGTTGATTTGTTACTTTTAAGTAAACACCATAGAACGTAAAATGTTTATCACTCCATGCAGCCGGCAGGTGCGGGAGAAGAACCTTGCCAGTTGATCATTTGTTTTATTAAGCAAGCTGAAAGAGCATGCCTTTATTTACCTGACACCGGCCCGGCGTGTCAGGATCGCACAGGTGACCGCTGCTGCCGAGGCCACGTTCAGCGACTCCACGTGGCTTCCATCGGCTTTTCCGGGAGGAATGGCTATTTTCTTGCCGATCAGGGGTATCAGCTCATCTGATATACCCCTGGCCTCGCTGCCGAGGACAATGATGCCCCTGTCCCGCGGTGCCTCGCCGTATACCGGCAGTCCTTCGGTAAAAGTGCCATAAACAGTAAAAGAAGGGATGCCGGCCAGTTCAGCTAACAGGGTGCTTAGGTCAGTATAGACAACGGCCACGTTCAGAATGGCCCCCATGGAAGCCTGCACCGCCTTGGGATTGTAGCAGTCCGCACACCCCCCGCTGCAGAAGATGTGCCGGATGCCGAACCAGTCAGCCGTGCGGATGATGGTGCCCAGGTTGCCGGGATCCTGGATGTGGTCAAGGGCAAGTGACCAGCGGTCGGTGATATCAGAAGGCCTGACATCGTGACGGGGTATCTCCATGACGGCAATGACGGGGGGCGGACTCTCCAGGGTGCTTATCCGCTCCAGGGCGGACATATCCGTTTCAACAGGTTCAACAGGTGCATTCCTGAGGATTTGTCTGTTATCCTCAAGCCACCTTCCGGTGGCAATCAGCTGCCGCATAACGCCGGATCCGTTCCTCAGCGCATCGCAGATGATTCTGTCCCCTTCCAGCAGGAACTGGCCGTGAATATTCCTGAATTTTTTGATCTTTAAGGAATTCAGGTATTTTATCTGGTTTCTGCTCAGCATCAGGTTGATCTTGTGTACCGGCAATGGCTGTGGCCGGTCAGGCAAAGATAACGGATTTGGGTTTGCCGGAGCAAAACGGCAGGCCATGATTTACAAAAAGGATCCTGACATCATTATCCTGCAATAATTTGATAAACTCGGGCCGTGCATGTCCGCACAAGCAGCGATTCTTTTTATCTTTACGCAGTCATCAAATGTCATTTCCCCGGTGTCAGCACCTCCTGTCAGACGCATTGTTGTGCTGCAGTCCACTGTCAGCGTGGCAGTGCTGTTGCTGCTGGCACTGTCCTGCGCTCCCGTGAAATACGTTCCTGAAGGCGAATACCTGCTCAGCCGCAACAGGGTTTACATGCAGAAGGCAGTTGTACCTGAGAGCCAGCTTAAAAGCTATATAATTCAAAAACCCAACAAAAAGCTTTTGGGCCTTAGGTTTTACCTGTTTCTGTACAATCTG
>JAXDCR010000031.1:0-7175 GCA_034677845.1 Bacteroidales bacterium
ACCTCTACCTTCTCAACCACATGCAGCCAATGGCTGCCGTTTTCGGCATTCATACGGCTCCCTCGCCTCTGCCGGATGTATATATTAATGACGGCCAATGGTTCAGCATTGGTAAAACAAAGCTGAAAGCATTGCATGTACCGGGACACTCACCTGGCAGCATATGTCTTTACTGCGAGGATGACAATTTTCTGATCGGAGGCGATGTGCTTTTTTCGGGAAGCATAGGGAGGACCGACCTGCCGGGGGGCAACCACTCCCTGCTTTTGTCAGGCATCCGTGGCAGACTTTTCTGCCTTCCGCGTGAGACCGTCGTGTACACTGGTCATGGGCCGGCAACCACCATCGGATCTGAACAGGACACTAATCCTTTTTTTACCTGAAACGGCAAATGACTTATACATTATGTCAGATAATAACACTCCGTTCAATCAATCATATATGCCGCAGACAAAAGTTTTTAACCACCCGGCATAACGGGCTTACAAACGAATGAGTAACTTAGCGCGATGATCTCACGAACGCAGTGATTAACAAGTGTGATTGACATATATTACCTGTGAAATTCAAATAGCTTTGCTGGCAATACATTAAACTCATCTATATAAAATGAAGCTGAATCAGGGGCATTTTGCATACCGGCACACGGGTCCGGCTATCGGAGAACTGAACACCATGCTGGATAAAATAGGGGTGAATACCCTCGATGAACTGATCGATAAGACTATACCTGGTTCAATACGGCTGAAGAAGCAGCTCAACCTGCCGGAGGGTATCAGCGAGCAGGAATACCTTGAGAAACTGCGTGGTATCGCCTCACGCAACAAACTGTTCAGGACATACATAGGCATGGGGTACTACGGCACTTTCATGCCTCCCGTCATCCAGCGCAATATACTTGAGAACCCTGGCTGGTACACTTCCTATACCCCTTATCAGGCGGAGATCTCCCAGGGAAGGCTTGAGGCACTGCTAAACTTTCAGACATCGGTGCTTGAGCTGACCGGGATGGACATTGCCAATGCATCGCTCCTTGATGAAGGCACAGCAGCCGCCGAAGCCATGATCATGCTTTTCAACTCAAGGGGCAAAGGGCAGATTGCGGGCGGAGCCAACCTTTTTTTTGCAGACAGGAACATTTTCCCGCAGACTTTGTCGGTGATCACCACAAGGGCCCGGGCTTTGGGCATTGAGATCATGACCGGAGACTACAGGACACTGGAACCAACCGATCGCCTTTTCGGCTGCATCATCCAGTATCCTGACGGGAATGGCAGCATCGAAGACTACGGTGAGTTTGTTCGACGTTGTCATGAAAATAACATTGCCGTGGCCGTAGCTGCTGATATAATGAGTCTGGTGCTGTTGAAACCGCCGGGACACTGGGGCGCCGATGTGGTTGTCGGTTCAACCCAGCGCTTCGGCATACCTTTGGGTTTCGGAGGACCGCATGCTGCGTGCTTTGCCGCCCGGGAAATATATAAGAGAGCCATGCCGGGACGCATCATCGGGGTGACAGTTGACAGGGAGAACAGACCGGCATTCCGGATGGCCCTTCAGACAAGGGAGCAACACATAAAGCGTGAAAAGGCAACCTCGAACATATGCACATCACAGGCCCTCCTTGCCATTATGGCAGGAATGTACACCGTGTATCACGGTTATGAAGGCCTGCAGGCCATTGCCAGACGGATACACTCTTTTGCCGGCACCCTGGCGGGGCAACTAACGAAACTGGGATATGCACAGGAAAATGCTGATTTCTTTGACACGCTGAAACTGCGCCTTCCATCAGGAATCAGCCAGCCGGCAATCAAAGAAATTTCAGAAAAATACCAGGTGAATCTAAGGTATTTTGAGGACGGTTGCATAGGGCTCAGTATGGATGAGACGACATCGGTAGCTGATCTGAACAGGCTGATAACCATTTTTTCCGAGGCTGTCCGTAAATATGTGCCGCTTATCAGGGAACCCGCCGGTGAGATTTTTTTCCAGCGGAAATACCTGAGAACGGACCGTTACATGGACCTGGAGCTGTACAGGAAATACAGGAGCGAAACCAGCCTGATGCGCTATATCAAAAGACTCGAGAGAAAAGACATTTCACTGGCTGATTCAATGATCTCCCTTGGCTCATGCACGATGAAACTGAATGCGGCAGTTGAAATGCTTGCCCTGAGCTGGCCTGAATTTGGCCAGTTGCATCCTTTCGTACCTGCCGACCAGGCAGAAGGATATTACGAGATCTTCAGCGAGCTTGCCAGGTATCTGAAAGAGATAACGGGACTGGCGGAAGTCTCTTTTCAGCCAAATTCAGGGGCTGCCGGTGAATACACGGGACTGCTTGTCATTCTTAAATACCATGAAAGCAGGAACGAAACCGGACGCGATGTGGTGCTGATACCGGCCTCAGCCCACGGCACCAATCCTGCGAGTGCTGCCATGGCAGGAATGCAGGTTGTGGTTGTACAGTGTGACGCACAGGGCAACATAAGCCTTGACGACCTGAAGGCAAAGGCGGAAACCTACAGCAACAGACTGGCCGCCTTCATGGTGACCTACCCTTCGACACACGGGGTTTTTGAATCTGCCATCAGAGAAATGGCTGATATTGTGCACCGGCACGGGGGACAGGTATATATGGACGGGGCCAACATGAACGCCCAGATCGGCTTTACAAGTCCCTCTGCCATCGGAGCTGACCTGTGCCATATCAACCTGCACAAAACATTTGCCATTCCGCACGGAGGAGGGGGACCGGGGATGGGTCCCATTGTGGTGGCGGACCATCTGGTTGAGTTTTTGCCCGGACACCCCGTTGTTGCCACAGGAGGCGTCAGCGGCATCACTTCAGTTTCATCCGCTCCATTCGGCAGTGCAGGCATTCTTGTCATTTCACACGCCTATTGCTGCCTGATGGGAGGTGAGGGACTGGCGTACGCCACGCAGATGGCCATACTGAACGCAAACTACCTTGCCGCATGCCTCGACCCGTTTTACCGTGTTCTGTTCAGGGGTGAGAACGGATTTGTCGGGCACGAAATGATCCTGGACTGCCGTAACTTGAAAGCCCTGTCAGATATTACGGAAGTTGACATTGCCAAAAGGCTGATGGACTTTGGATTTCATGCACCCACTCTGTCATTTCCCGTACACGGCACCCTGATGGTTGAACCCACCGAAAGTGAGTCGCTGCAGGAACTTGACCGGTTCATTCAGGCCATGAGGCAAATTTATGAGGAAATTCAGGCTGTCATACAATCAGGCCGGAAGACGGACAACCTGCTGAAAAATGCACCCCATACCGACAGAATGGTGACAGCCGATCAGTGGAATCATACTTATACAAGACATGAGGCCGCTTTTCCGTTGAAATGGGTTGAAAATTCAAAATTCTGGCCGGCTTCAGCCCGAGTGGATGATGCATCCGGCGACCGGAACCTTTTATGCTCCTGCCGGTCTGTTGACCAGTTTCTTCATAATGCATCCTGATCATATTGTATACTCATGCAAAGTTTTATCATAAATATTTGTTAGTTCAGACATTTTTATTATATTTGGTACATAAAAATCTTTCAGTTCAATACATTGAACCGTTACATATAATAATCATATAACATTAAGCAAATTGAGAAATACGGATCAACTAAATGGAAAAGATTTAGTCGAGGGTTTAGTTTCTCATAATGAAGGGGTGATAAGGCATATATACGGGTTGTGCTCGACTGTAATCAGGCATCTGGTAACGTCAAACAACGGAAATGCCCATGATGCCGAGGATGTTCTGCAGGAAGCCTTGCTGGCGATATACCAGAAGGCCAAAGAAAAGAACCTGAAGTTCTCCTGTTCATTCAGGTCTTACGTGTATTCCGTATCAAGGCACATCTGGCAGAAGGAGCTCAGAAGGAGAAAGTTCGACAATATGGCCATGACGGCTTCTCACGCATGCACGGACCCGGAGGATGAGATAGAACAGCAGGTTGTTTACAACGAACGGTTAGAAATGTTCCGCAAGTTCACGGGCCAGCTGACGCAAAGCAGCCAGAAGATACTCGGCCTTATGAAATCCGGCTTTTCAGTCAGGGAGATCACCGAAATAATGGGATACAAGAGCCTGCAGTACACCAGGAACAGATGCTACCGGTCCAGACTGGCTCTTCTGGCAAAAATCAGCGCGGCACGTCAGCCAGGGAAACAGCCACAAAAGGATTTCCCCGGTTGAAGGATTGCCGGAGGCGTTTCAGCTGGCGCTGCTGACTGCGTAATTTCTCCATTTTTCAATAACCTGCTGCATGTCGGCCGGGATCTCCGATTCGAAATACATTCTTTCACCGGTTTCCGGATGCCTGAAGCCCAGTGACCTTGCATGAAGCGCATGCCGGGGCAGCAACCGGAAGCAGTTTTCCACAAACTGCCTGTAGCGGGAGAAAGTGGTGCCCCTGAGTATTTTATTACCGCCATAGCGCTCATCGTTGAAAACCGGGTGCCGGATATACTCCATATGAACCCTGATCTGATGGGTGCGGCCCGTCTCAAGCCTGCACTCTATCAGACTGACATACCCAAGGTTTTCAAGCACCCTGAAGTGGGTCACGGCAGGCTTTCCTGTTTCACCGTCTTCAAAAACCTGCATTTTAAGCCGGTCTTTTAAACTGCGCCCGATGTTTCCGCTGATTGTCCCTGCAGGCTGGTCAAAACTCCCCCATACCAGCGCCTGGTAACTTCGCTCCACCGTCTTTTCAAAAAACTGCCTGGCCAGTTTGTTAAGAGCCATCTCAGTCTTGGCCACGACGAGAATGCCGGATGTATCCTTGTCAATGCGGTGCACAAGTCCCGGCCTGATCTCCCCCTCCCGGAACAGGGGTTCGTCCCTGAGATGCCACAACAAGGCATTGACAAGTGTTCCCGTGTAATTCCCATGCCCCGGATGAACAACCATCCCGGCTTTTTTGTCGACAACAAGTACCTGGTCATCTTCATACAATATAGTTACGGGTATGTCTTCTGCAATGACTTCGAATTCATGCTGGGGATAAGGCAGAACAATGGATATCTCATCACCCGGTTTAACCTTGTAATTCGGCCTGATGCTTTTATTGTTGACAAGTATGTTGCCGGCTTTGGCGGCAAGCTGTATCTTATTGCGCGATACATTCTCAAGCCGGTTGAAAAGGTATTTATCGATGCGCAGCAACCCCTGTCGCCTGTCAGCTTTAAAATGAAAGTGCTCAAACAGTTCCTTCTGTTCGTTCAGCTCATCGTTCATAACAGGGAATTAATGACTTACAATTACTTTGCCGACCGATGTCATGCCGGAACTGTCATTCAACCTGACAAGGTAAATACCCGAAGGCAGCCATGACATCTCCACCCCGTCTGCCGGAACATTGTCAACGACAACCTGCCTGCCGGTGACATCAAATATTTCGACATAACTGCCGTTCCCGGTTCTGCCCCCGATAAAAAGCCTGTCCGACACAGGATTTGGGTAAAACAAAGGATTCAGGTCACTGCCCATTGTCTCGTGCATGCCGGTTGGCAGGGAGAGACTGCCAAGTACGGGCCTGATCATGAGCGAACCGGGCAGAAAGGATTGTCCCGGATTAAACCATCCGCCGGAAATGTTAACAAAAAGGTTGGCCAGATTGTTTCGGTTGACATCAAACCCCACATTTAAAAACTCCTCGGTCAGCTGCATCAGTCCCACATAAACGACAGAATCCGAGATGACAGGCTCCCTGCCAGCTTCTATCGGGTAACGGCTGAACTCCAGAAAACCGTCAGGAACCCCCGGGTACAGATTGTCATCGGAAGTGTAAAGCAGCTCACCCGGCTTTCCGTTGTCATCTGCCCATACGCATAACCTGAAGGGAAGAGTGGCATTGAAATTCTCCCTGGTCTTGTTAAAGAAGATATCGACTGCGCGCAGCGTATCTGCCCTGAACAAACGGAAACGACATGCAAGCGAGGCTCCGTACGCAGATTCTCCGGGAATTCCGAAACCGTATTCAGGTATTCCGTCATCATAGGCGTATGTGTCACGGAAACGGATAACCGTCTTTGAGGTATCGTTTTCCTTGTTCTGGCCTGCCGGGGTGATCAGAAAGGCTCCCACCTCGATGGTTCCTTCCCTGTCTTTCCCCGAATTTGTAAACGGCGCAAAAAACGGATCGCTTCTGAACGCCAGTGAGTTGGGCCCGAATTTTCCGTAATACTGCTCACCGAATTCAATATAACCCGTGTTCAGATTATGCATATAATAACTTCGTCCCACATTTACCGAATCAGCGTTCTTCTCAAGGTTCCGGATCGCGTAACGGATCATGTTCCGGGTGATGCTCTGGGCGGCATTCAGATGTGACCAGGGAATTGTCTCATAAAAATCCAGCAGCTGCCCGGGAGGTTCAAGTATGGTAATGTCGCTGATGGACTGGTGCTGCGATACGGGAGATGTGTTCATCATAATGTAGTCTATGTTCCAGCAATCGACATTGCTGAGGGCGCCCTTTCCGTTTTTTGTTCCGGATGCGGAAAGGCTTACATAGTTGCTGAACCTGAACCTGAAGCCATCGCTGTAAAAAGACACGGGGATGGCGAGAATAACCTGTTCAAAACCGGTAAGGGTGTCATTCACGGCATACCATGCCAGAGACCACCTGTCCTCTGCCGGTGAATAAAATTCAAGCTTCAGGCTGTCTTCCATCTCAGGCAGTTCTCCTTTGCCACCGCACTGATAAAAGAAACTCAGCCTGACAGTTTCTCCGGAGGCCGAATAAGGCTGCAGGTTAAAAGGAAGCGAAGTCAGCCTGTCGGAAACGGCCGGAAAATCATTAGTGACGGTCACATTGCCAAACTCATCTATAGCATCAAAAGTTGCCACTCCGACAGAAACCGGATTTACCGCAAAGGAGTTGTTTATAAAGACATCCCGGTCAGACCACCTGGAAGGATCCGGGTAAATGCCGCCAGAGGAAAAATCTTCAAAAAATGGCAGCGTGTTGCAGGATTGTTGTTCGGCCGCCTTCAAGGCGGGGGGACTGTAAGCCCTGTATTTTTTGATGACCTGGTTTTCATAAAGGCCGGTCAGAGTCTGGGCCGGAACCTGAAAACACAGCAGCGAAAGCATGAATACAAAGCTGGCTTTCGTGCTTCGGTTCATTGACTTATGGTTATTG
>JAXDCR010000032.1:0-4628 GCA_034677845.1 Bacteroidales bacterium
GGGCCGCAGGTATGAACATAAAAAGTCCTGAGGGGGAGGATATAATCACCCATTCGACAAGCCATGTCAGTTGTTTGCAATATTTGGCAAATGACGGCTGAGGTATTATCTGAATTGAGCGGTATGCATTCCGTTTTGGACAAACCTGTCTCCAGGTAATTCAAAGGAAATTCTGTGACGGGTTTTCACCATTCAGGATTGAAAGAGGTTTCTTATTTATTTTCAGATTTTTACGATTGACACATTCAACACGTGCCCTAAAAACAAGCATAAACACTATTGCATTTCTTTTAAATATACATATATTTGCAGCGTATTACCCCTTAAGTTCTTTAATGCATATATTCTATAATATTGGTATCCTGATACTTGCCTACCTTGTCGGATCGGTTCCCACATCGGTCTGGATTGGAAAAAAATTTTACAATATCGATGTCAGGGAACATGGCAGCAAAAACGCAGGATCCACCAATGCGGTCCGCATACTGGGATGGAAAGCGGGACTGGCAGTGCTGGCCGTTGATGTGTTCAAAGGATGGCTGGCCGTCAACCTGATACACCTGACCAACTACTACATACCTGAAACCGGTAATTTCATTGAATTTCAGCTTTTGCTGGGGATAGCGGCTATTCTGGGACATATATTCCCGGTTTACGTCGGTTTTCGAGGCGGTAAGGGAGTGGCAACCCTTTTCGGCCTTATCCTGGCCATCAATCCTGAACCTGCACTGATTTGTGTCGGCATTTTCATGGTCTCTCTGATCATCACAAAATACGTATCGCTCAGTTCCATGATAGCCGGCTTCGCTTTCCCGTTCCTGAACATTGTCATTTTCAAAACCACCACAACCTCACTGGTCATCTTCTCTCTTATAATCTGTCTGCTTCTTCTGTTTACGCACCAGAAAAATATCGAACGGCTGCTGCGCAGGGAAGAAAGCAAGGCGCTTTTCCTGATGAGCAAAAGGCGGAGGCAGATCGAACGGATGAAAAAATCTGCCTGACAGTTATTTCAGGTTCATCAGTTACCGGTATGCATGGGTGGTCATGGCCGAAAATTATTGCATACCATGATGCAAAAGTAACTGCCCCGAAGAATAGCCCCCGGTATGCAAAAACCTATTCGGTTACGGGCCGGTTGCGGCGGTGAACATGCCCTTCCTTTCCCTGGTTTTTATAAATTCAGCCTCCAGCCTCTGGTGAAGTCCCTCAACATTTATTTTGTTTAATTTTCCGGCCTCGGCAAGGGATATTTCTCCGTTTTCCTCGGAAATGACAATAACCAGCGCATCTGTCTGTTCGGTGAGACCGACTGCAGCCCTGTGCCTAAGTCCCAAATGATGCGGAAGCAGAAAGTTGTCTGAAAGGGGTAGAATACAGGCTGCAGCCAGGATGCGGTCATTATGAATGATGACTGCCCCGTCGTGAAGGGGACTGTTTTTCATGAATATTGACTCCAGCAGGCGGCTTGTTATTCGGGCATCAATGATTTCGCCCGTATTTCCGAAGGTTTCAAGCGATGTCTTCCGCTGCAGTACAATAAGACCCCCCACCCTGTCCCTTGACAGGTTCACGCAGGTTTTTATAATGGCATTTACATTCATGGCCGGCAATTCCGTTCCGGCCCTGTAAAACAGGTTGTCAATTGAAATACCCACCCTTGGAAGATATCTTGAAGAAAAGGTGATAAGAAACCGACGGAGTTCCTGCTGAAAAACAACCACGAGGGCTATGGCACCCACCCCGATGATCTGTCCCAGTATGCCCCCCAATAGCAGCATCTTGTCCCTCACCAGCAGCCAGATCACATAAAAAGTAATTACCGTGACAAAAATGTAGGTGGCTATTGTTCCTTTCAGGAGGTTGTATACCTGATACATAAGCAGAGCGACCAGCAGTATGTCAATCACATCAATGACACCGACATGTATGAAAGTCATCTTCATGGATGATCGCCGATCGTTTTATGTAAAATTAACACAAATTACCTCATTTAATTGTTCTGCCGCATAAGGTTAAACAGCCTGACCGTTTCAACGGCTTCCTTAACGTCGTGAACCCTTAGGATGTCGGCACCCTGCAGCAAGGCTGCCATGTTCAGGGCCGTGGTTCCATTGAGGGCTTCTTGTGCGCTGATACCTAAAGATTTATATATCATTGATTTACGTGATATACCCACCATTAAGGGTAGCTCAAGCACATCAAATATCCCAAGGTTGCTGAGAAGCCTGTAATTATCCTCCAGCCTTTTACCGAAGCCAAAGCCGGGATCGATGATCAGATCATGAACCCCGCATTGCCTGGCAGCATGTATCCTTTCGGCAAAAAAGGCGAGCACTTCCTTCAGCAAGTCAGTGTACAAAGGGTTTACCTGCATGGTAAGGGGATCCCCCTGCATGTGCATGATCACCAGCGGAAGTCCCAGTTCCGCTGCCAGGACGAACATCCGTCCATCTTTCAACCCGGCCGAAATATCATTGATCATGGAAACCCCGAATTCCAGAGCCCCGTACCTTGCCACCTCAGACCTGCAGGTGTCAAGGGAAATGACAGCACCCGGACACACCCTGCGGCAAATGGCAAGTGCCTTTGAAATCCTGTCTATTTCGACTTCAGCAGGAATTTCTTCTGATCCCGGCCTGGATGACCATCCTCCGATGTCAATGATATCCGCCCCTTCTGACACGATCTGTTCAAAACGGTCTGCCATCTCCCTTTCTGTGTTGTACCTGCCACCGTCATAAAAGGAATCCGGTGTGCTGTTGAAGATGGCCATCACTTTGGGAGTGGACAGGTCAACCATCACCCCCCCGCAATTCATGGTGCGTTTTCTTGAAAATAATGTATCTTTAAGATCCATATGGATGGGGTCTGTTACAGTCAGATCAGGCAGAATGATCCTCGGTTCCGTCCTGTTGCTGTCAGAGTTTAAAATTAGCAAAAAGATAGGCATGAAGTTCATAGTGATCGAAGGGATTGACGGATCAGGCAAATCGACCCAGATCGGGATGCTGATGAAATACCTTGAAAACCGGTCAATCCCTTACCGACATATCCATTTCCCCCGCACGGATGCACCTTATTACGGCGAGCTGATCGCACGCTTCCTGAGAGGTGACTTCGGGAATATCGGCAGGGTGGATCCCTACCTAGTGGCTATGCTGTATGCGGGGGACAGAAAAGATGCAGCTCCCCTGCTGAAGAGCTGGCTTGACAGCGGCTGCATCCTTTTACTTGACCGCTACGTATATTCCAATGTGGCTTTTCAGTGTGCAAAAATTAACAACCAGAAGGAACGGGAGGCGCTGAGGCAGTGGATCCTCAGCCTTGAATACGAACACAACGGCATTCCGAGACCCGATCTGAATATCCTGCTGGATGTGCCTTCTGACTTCACCAGGAGTCAGCTCAAACCAGACAGGAAAGGCGGGGAAAGGGGTTACCTGCAGGGTCACCGCGATATCCACGAAAACGACCTGGAATTCCAGCGGAAGGTACGGGAGACATACCTGTGGCAGGCTTCCTTGAGTGATGATTTCAAAATAATACGGTGTGCAGGCGCCTGCGGTTCCATGCTTCCACCTGATGCCATATTCAGGGAGGTGCTGGCAGTGACCGGATTTTAAATACACCATTGAATATGAAAATTGTTCGGGAGTTGAGCCGGGTGGTGACGGGACTTGTATTCGTCTTCAGCGGCTTTGTCAAGGCAATTGATCCCGCCGGCTCCGCCATTAAGTTCGGGGAGTATTTTCAGGCTTTTCAAATGGAATGGCTTGATTTTGCCTCTTTACCCATGTCTGTCTTGCTGAGCGCAGCGGAAATGACAATTGGCCTCAACCTGATCCTCTGCATACGTATGAAACTGACAGGATGGCTTCTGCTTGCGTTTATGTCATTCTTCACCCTCCTTACTTTCATTCTCGCCCTTTCGAATCCGGTAAGCGACTGCGGCTGTTTCGGTGATGCCATCAAGCTGACTAACTGGCAGACGTTCTGGAAAAATATCATTCTCCTGGCACCCACCTTTGTGGTATTCCTGAGCCGTGACCGGTACGAAATCAAACTGCTTTCACATCTTGAATGGATGTTGCTTGTTTTCAATTTCTCTGCCGCCGTTCTGCTTTCGCTTTACTGCCTGCGTCACCTTCCCCTGCTGGATTTCAGACCTTACAGGATCGGCGCCAGCATACCGGCAGGGATGACCATGCCGGAAGGTGCCGAAACCGATGTTTACAGGACCGAACTTGTTTATGAAAAGAACGGGATCCAGCAGGTCTTTTCAATTGAAAATTACCCGTGGCAGGACTCTACTTGGAAATGGGTGGAAACCAGGCAGAAACTTATTAAAAAAGGCTATGAACCACCCATCCACGATTTCTCCATCACCTCCCGGGACGGTGTTGACATTACGCAGGAAGTACTGTCAGACCCGGGTTTCACCTTCCTTGTCGTAAGTCCCAAACTTCCTGATGCCTCTGCCCGTGACCTGGCCAAAATGGACAGCCTGGCCATCCGAAGCGCCAGCCTGGGCATTCGTTTCATGGGTCTTACCTCATCGGTGTCGCAGGAGGTGGAATTTTTTACTGCCCTGAATAAACCGCATTTCGAATGGTATAACGCCGACG
>JAXDCR010000033.1:0-2871 GCA_034677845.1 Bacteroidales bacterium
GGCATAGCAGGTGACATGCTCCTCGATAACAATCATTACGGTGCCGGATACCACAGGAAACTGCAGAAGAAGCTGCTCAGCAAGTACGGTCAGATGGACAGGTATTATGAGACCATCGAAAGGAACAACTGGGCTTTGAACACTCCTGTTCCTGCAGGCAGGGGAATGACCTTCCTTTCCTTTTACAAAGACAGCCTGATATTCTGGTCGGATAACAACATTTCCTTTTCGACGATAAATCCACAAAGCCTTTCAGGAAAATACTTCAATTTTTTTTTCGAACGGGTGGTATGTGATCAAGGAATACGCAAAAGACAGCATCAGAACTTTCGGACTTTACCTGATCCGTTCCAGGTATCCCTATGAAAATGACTTTCTGCAAAGCAACTTTCATCCATACCTGAAGTTGCCGAAATCAACCCAGTTGTTAACCAGTTCAGAACCCGGGGCGTATTCCATCTATGACTGGGAGGGCATTTACCTTTTCTCTATCCGCTTCAACGAGGATGAGTTGCGCTATGGCGCCTTAGAGGATGTATACTCTCCGGTCCTCTGGTTTCTTTCGCTGATTGTTTTTCTCATCCTCATGAATCATGTTCTGGTTTCAATAAGGAACAGGAAGATTAAAAACATGGGACTGATTGCAGTCACGCTGATTCTGTTGGCATTGCGGTTCATTCAGTATCATTTTCAGGTTCCCGAGGATATATATGAACTTGAGTTATTTGGTCCCGTCCCCTTTGCGGAATCAACCCTTTTGCCTTCCCTTGGGGATGTATTTGTCAACACGTTGCTTCTCCTTTTTATAGGTAACTCCTTCTGCCGCGATGTGGAGCCTTCTGCCCTCGTCAGACGCAGAAACAGAACCGGGGGATATTACCTGTACGCAGCGCAACTGGCCGTGTTGATTGCGCTGTTCTTTGTTTACTCGCACTACACCCTTTCCAGGATAATACTGCATTCAACCATCAACTTCGAGATTTACAAGCTGGATGAGCTGAATATCTACACGTTCATTGGCATGTTCATCCTTGCCATGCACTTTGCCCTGCTGGTGCTCCTCAGCGACAAGCTCCTCAGATTCTGCCGCCATAAACTCCCCTTCAGGATCATACTGCCTTTGTTCCTTGCAGTGACAGCACTGGTATTCCTGGTTTTCAGGCTTTACGGTTACAGTATGGACGGCTGGTCATACGGAGCGTACGTGGCATTTTTCCTTATCGTTTCTTTCATGCATTACCGGCAGATCCCGCTGTTTGGTTACACGCAGCTTGTGTTTCTGACATTCTTCCTGGCAGCTTATGCAACACTTTTCATTTCTCACTACTCCAACCAGAAGACAAGCTCCAACATGAAGGTGCTTGCCGAAAACCTGGCTGAACAGAGAGACCCTGTTGCTGAATACCTGCTTATCGACATCAGCGAAAGGATCAGGTCTGACATGATCCTTAACAGGTATTTGTTCAATCTTCAGTACAGCTATGAGGAAATATTCAATTACCTGCAGATGAACTATTTTAACGGGTACTGGGGTAAATACACGCTGGGCTTCACGGACTATTTTCCTTTGACGGGCGCAACCAGTTCACCGTCTGCGCAGGTTTCAGATTATTACGGTTACTATAACAGCCTGATCGATTCCTCCGGGTCGAGACTTCCGGAAACAGATTTTTATTATATTGATATACAGAATGGAAGGATCAATTACCTCGGTAAAATAGAATATACTGAACAGGGTACTGACCGTCAGGTCATCCTTTTTCTGAAGCTTGAGTCGCGCCTGATTGCTGAGGAACTTGGTTATCCGGAACTGCTGCTGGATAAAAAATATGAGGAAACAACCCTTTTGAAGGAATACTCATATGCCAAGTATGCCTCCAACCAGCTGCTCGCCAGATCCGGAGATTTTCAGTACAGCCTGAACCTTAATACCTATGACCTCGGCTCAGACCGTTTCGATGGCTTTGACCATTACATTTACCGGGTGGATAATGCCAATGTGATCATAATCAGCAAACCGGCCCAAAATCCATTCAATTACCTGATATCCTTTTCATATATATTCCTGTTCCTATACCTGATCCTGATGGTTTACATGGTTTCAAGATACCTGACACGCTTTCAGGGTCACCTTGAATTCAATATCAGGAACAAGATACAGCTGTCTGTCATTTCAATCCTCCTGCTTTCGCTGGTTTTCATAGGCGGATCGACAATATATTTCAGCATCGAACAGATGCGCAACAAACAACTTGACATGCTTGGCGAAAAGATTCAGTCGGTATATATGGAACTGGACAACATGCTGGCGTATAATGTCAAGAAACTGACGGCAGACTGGGAAGGCCTTGGCTATGAAAACCTGAACCAGTTGCTGATTGGCATGTCTGATATATTTTATTCGGATATCAATCTGTATGACCCCGAAGGAAGATTGCTGGCCACTTCAAGGGCTGAGGTGTTCAACCAGCAGATAATCGGAGAGTTAATGGACCCGAACGCGTTTTATGCCATGGTGATGCAGAAACAGGCTGAGCTGATACAGCATGAGAAGATAGGGCAACTTGATTTTCTGTCAGCCTATGTGCCTTTTTTCAACGCGGAAAATAACCTGCTCGCATACATCAACCTGCCCTATTTCACCAAGGAGAGTGTTTTCCGGAGCGATACAACGGCTCTGGTGGTTGCCATTGTGAACATTTATGTGCTGCTGATACTGCTTACCTTTACGTTAACCTTTTTCATCGCTGATCAGATCACCCGCCCCCTGACGATCCTCCGTCAGAAATTCGGTGAAATTAAGCTGGGCAAAAAGAATGAAGAAATTTCTTACAGCGGCCACGATGAGATTGCCAGTCTTGTCGATGAATA
>JAXDCR010000034.1:0-4502 GCA_034677845.1 Bacteroidales bacterium
CATTCATCATGGATCCCCGAAGCTTAAAAGGCATTGAGAACATAATGCCTGAATGATTCTCGCTGCTGAGGAAAAATTAAATCAAAGGGATAAATTCAACCGGCAGGGATCAGCTGCCGGCTGCCGCAGGGAATTTCACGTTAAGCCACGGCAAACTGTTAAATATTGTTAAAAATCTTACAGGCAATAAGTTATGCTCTATATTTGTTTGCATGAGCCGTAAAATCATGTGGCTGGTCACGGTTGTTATGGGAGTTGCCCTGGCAGCCCTGATCATATTCCAGTATATCTGGAGCAAAAATGCCATACGGGTTAATGAAGACCGGTTCAACCAACTGATCAGCCAGACCATGATCGATATTGCGGATGCCGTCGAACAATATGAAATTGAAAAACTCATCCTGCGGCAGCCCGATCCGCTGTTATCTGACTCCGGTTATTTGAGGTTTTACAGCGAGGGAGACACGTTGTCACCCTTCCGGACCTCGCGGGGAACCGCCGATTCAATCGGGGGGCGGTACGACGGATTTTACAGGCAGCGTTTTGCGCGTGATTCGGCAGCTTCGAATTACGACACCATGAAACTTTCGGAGAATGCCAGGCGAAGGCTATGGCAGGATAATTCCAGGACAGCAATGGCAGGCAGAAACGAAAACTGGCTGAAGGACACAAGAATAATGGTTGACCGGGTCATTGCCTCCATGCTGATGACTTCTCCCTCCATTGAGGACCGGATCAGCAAAACCGACCTGCAGGAGATCATCAGCCGGGAACTGTCGGAGAAAGGACTGGGTAAACTGCATTTCGAATATGCAGTGACACGGTGGAACAACGAGATAGCCATGCAATCTGAAAACTTTGACATAGCTTCAGGCAAAGAGTTTTATAAAGTCCAGCTGTTTCCTGACCAGTTGTATTCAAATGCCAGTCATCTCACCCTCTATTTCCCTGACAGAAGAAATTCCCGGACCGGGTCACTTGAAAAAACAGCCTTCCTGTCAATGATGCTTTCCCTGCTGATGATCGGTGGCTTCACCCTGACTGTATATATCATGTTCAGACAGAAAAGGATTTCAGAAATCAGGAATGATTTTGTCAGCAATATGACACATGAGCTGAAAACCCCCATTTCAACCATCTTTTTGGCATCACAGATGCTGGGCGATAAAAGCATACCTGCTGAAAGCAAGAACACGGAGTACATTTCCAGGGTCATCAACGAAGAATGCCGGAAACTCGGCATTCAGGTTGAGAAAGTGCTTCAGACGGCGATCTTTAATAAGGGCAGGCTTAAATTCCGCCTGGAGGAAGTAAACATTCATGAACTGATCCAAAGCCTGACTGACAACTTCTCCATGCAGCTCAGAAGCCGTAACGGACGTATAACCTGCGCTTTTCACGCGACAGATTATGTCATTCTTGCCGATCATGTGCATATTTCAAACGTGTTTTCAAACCTGATTGATAATGCAATCAAATATTGCAGCAGGGACCCTGAGATCCATATCGAAACGGTGAACAAGGGACCGCATCTGGTTATCTCCGTTGCAGACAACGGTATCGGCATAAGCAAAGCTGACCAGAAACGCGTATTTGAAAAATTTTACAGGGTTCCGACAGGAAATATACATGAGGTCAAGGGATTCGGGCTTGGATTAAGCTACGTCAAAATGATTGTGGAAGAACATAACGGCAGCGTGGAGCTGGATAGCGAACTATACAAAGGAAGCATTTTTAAAGTAATTTTACCCGTGCAAGGCTATGGCAACAACTCAGAAGATAAGAATACTGCTGGCTGAGGATGATGAGAACCTGGGCACCCTCCTGAGGGAGTACCTGAATGTCAAATCCTATGACTGCGACTGGTTCATCAATGGTGAAAAAGCATACAAGAATTTCATCAAAGGTCATTATGATCTGTGCATCCTCGATATCATGATGCCGGTAAAGGACGGATATACACTTGCCCGTGAGATACGGATGACAAACGCAGACATTCCCATCATATTCCTTACCGCAAAATCCATGAAAGAAGATATAATTGAAGGTTTCAAGGCCGGGGCCGACGATTATATCACCAAACCTTTCAGCATGGAGGAGCTCATATTCAGGGTAGAAGCCATTCTCAGAAGGATCAGGAAGGATGTCACCGGAGCGCATCTTCAGGAATACAGGATAGGTGATTACATCTTTCATCCAAACACCCAGACCCTGAAGCTCGGTACAAATGAACAGAAACTGACTACAAAGGAATCCGACCTGCTCAAACTTCTGTGTGCCAATAAAAACAGCGTTCTTGACCGGAATTATGCCCTGAAGACTATCTGGATTGACGACAATTATTTCAATGCCCGCAGCATGGATGTGTATGTAGCAAAGCTCAGAAAGTACCTGAAGGATGACCCCAAAGTGCATATCCTGAACGTACACGGTAAAGGATTCAAGCTTATTGAAGGCTGAAATGCAATGTGACGGTTTGAATCGCTTTTCCGAAGGATACGACAAACAGAAAATAAAAAGCGGGGTGAAACCATCACCCCGCCAGTCAGTTTTACCGGTTTATTTATAACGTTTTTACATCATTCCTCCCATTCCTCCACCGGGTCCACCCATCGGGGCAGGTTGTTCCTTTTCCGGTTTATCGGTAACGACGCATTCGGTTGTCAGAAACATCCCTGCAATGGAGGCTGCATTTTCAAGGGCAATGCGGGCCACTTTTGTGGGATCGATGACACCGGCCTTGATCAGCTGTTCATACCTGTCTTCCTGTGCATTGTATCCGAAATCATCCTTCCCTTCCTTAATGCGCTGCACGACGACGGAACCCTCGACACCTGCGTTTTCAACGATCTGACGGGCAGGTTCTTCCAATGCTCTTTTAACAATGTTGATACCCACGTTCTGGTCTTCGTTCTTGCCTTTCAGCTTGTCCAGGGCCTTAATTGCCCGTATGTATGCCACTCCGCCACCAGGGATTATACCTTCCTCAATGGCTGCGCGTGTGGCGCTAAGAGCGTCCTCGACGCGGGCTTTCTTTTCTTTCATTTCAACCTCTGAAGGGGCTCCGACATAAAGAACTGCCACACCACCTGCCAGTTTGGCAAGCCTTTCCTGCAGCTTTTCCCTGTCATAATCGGAAGTTACGGTTTCAATCTGAGACTTAATCTGCTTGATGCGGCCTTCAATGTTCTTCTTATTGCCGGCACCATTTACGATAGTCGTTGTTTCCTTGCCTACGGTGACCTTTTCACAACGACCCAGCATGTCTAACTTGGCACCTTCAAGGGTCAGTCCTTTTTCTTCCGAGATGACCACACCGCCGGTGATAATGGCTATATCTTCCAGCAGGTCTTTCCTTCTGTCGCCAAAGCCGGGGGCTTTGACGGCAGCAATCTTCAGGGAACCTCTTAATTTATTCACCACAAGGGTTGCAAGAGCTTCACCGTCAACATCTTCAGCAATAATCAACAGCTGTTTTCCACCCTGTGCAATGGGTTCAAGGATCGGAAGAAGGTCTTTCATCGTGGAAATCTTCTTATCGGTCAAAAGGATATAAGGATTCTCAAGCACTCCTTCCATTTTTTCAGCATCTGTGATAAAATAGGCAGAAATATACCCGCGGTCAAACTGCATGCCTTCAACGACATCCACATAGGTTTCCGTTCCCTTGGCCTCTTCAACTGTTGTCACGCCTTCTTTTTTAACTTTTCCCATGGCTTCGGCGATAAGCTTGCCGATGCTGTGGTCATTGTTTGCAGAAACGGCTGCAACCTGCTCAATCTTCTCTATATCGTTGCCGATCGAGTGGGATTGCTTCTTGAGATCCTGAATCACTGCTTCAACGGCCAGATCAATACCTCTTTTCAGGTCCATCGGATTGGCCCCCGCAGTTACATTCTTCAGACCCACCGTTACTATTGACTGAGCAAGGACAGTTGCCGTGGTAGTGCCATCACCGGCATCCTCGTTTGTTTTTGAAGCCACTTCCTTAACAAGCTGTGCACCAATGTTTTCGAACGGATTTTCAAGTTCAATTTCCTTTGCCACGGTAACACCGTCCTTGGTAACAGCAGGTGCTCCGTATTTTTTATCAAGAATGACATTACGGCCTTTCGGGCCCAGGGTTACCTTAACCGCATCAGTAAGTTTGTCAACGCCTTTTTTTAATTGATCACGCGCTTCAATATTGAACATCAATTCTTTTGCTGCCATTGTTTTCAGATTTATATGATTATTGATTTGTTAAACAATTGCAAGAATGTCTGATTGTTTCATGATCAGATAGTCCTTGTCGTCGATTGTAATCTCGGTTCCGGAATATTTGCCGTACAGCACGACATCACCTGTCTTGACTTCCATTTTGGTATCCTTGGTACCGGGACCGGCAGCCATAACAGTTCCACGCTGGGGTGTTTCCTTATCTGAATCAGGAATAATAATTACGCTTTTGGTTTTGGTTTCGGCGTACAGAGGCTTTATGAACACACAGTCTGCCAAATGTT
>JAXDCR010000035.1:0-8951 GCA_034677845.1 Bacteroidales bacterium
ATGGCACTTGAGAAGCTGCCGTTGCTTGGAGCAAAGCGTGTGCTCAGGCTGTCCGTCGGGGGAGCGTTTCACTCTCCCCTCATGGAACCGGCAAGGCTGGAACTTGAAAAAGCCATTGACAGCACCCCTTTCAGCGCCCCTGTCTGTCCCGTTTACCAGAATGTCACCGCTGCCGCTGAAACCAGACCCCTTTCCATCAGGGAAAACCTAAAGAAACAGCTGACGGCCCCGGTCAGGTGGACACAGACCATGAGGAACATGATTGCTGCAGGTGCCACGGTCTTTTATGAGGCAGGCCCCGGATGCGTGCTGCAGGGGCTCGTAAAGAAAGTTGATAAAGACATGGTCACGCAAAGTGCAACGGTTTGATCTGAAAAGTTTAAGAAAGGCAACATGAGAATACTGAAATTCGGGGGCAGCTCATTCTGCGCACCTGAAGACATCGGGCGTGTAAAAAGAATTGTCGAAGGGCAACAGGAACAGGTCATTGTGGTGGTATCGGCCATGTCGGGAATGACTGACCAGATGAAGGATTTATGCAGGCAGGCAGCCTCACGGAGCCGGTCTTACGTAAAAACACTCGACCTGATTGAAGCCAGGCATGCAAACCTGGTAAAATCAATCTTTGAACCCGCAACCTCGGCTGAGGTGATGCAGGGTCTCAACCCTTATTTCGGAGAGCTTAAAGACATCATACAAGGCATTTACCTGTTGAATGACCTGACCCCCAAGATCCGGGACAGGGTGCTGAGCCTCGCTGAACTCGTCATGGCTTATATCATCAGCAGGGCACTTGCAAAAGCTGAAATGGCAGATGCCAGGAAGTTCATCAGAACGGATGACAGCTTCGGCCATGCGAGGGTCGATTTCGACAGCAGCGAAAGACGGATCCGGAGGTATTTCAATGACTTCAAAGGAACTGCCGTTGTCCCCGGTTCCGTTGCCAGCGGCCCTCATGGTGAAACCACCACCCTTGGCAGGGGTGGTTCTGATTATACGGCCGCCATTCTTTCTGCCGCCCTGGAAGTGGAAAGGCTTGAAATCTGGACGCATGTTGACGGATTCATGACGGCTGACCCGGAAAAGGTTAAACAGGCATGCGCCATTGATTCGCTAAGTTATGCCGAAGCCATGGAGCTGTCTCATTTCGGCGCCGAAGTAATTTACACCCCGACGATCCATCCTGTGTACCGCAAGAATATTGAGATACACATAAAAAACATTTACAATCCCGATGCCAGGGGCACCATCATAGCGAAAGAGTCTGTCAGTCCCGGCCGGTCACTCATCAAAGGCATCTCCTCCATAGATCAGATAGCTCTGGTAACCATGCAGGGAGCGGGACTGGTAGGGAGAAGGGGAACATCCTCAAGGCTTTTCAGTTCGCTGGCACAGCATGACGTCAATATCATCCTGATCACACAGGCATCCTCGGAATATTCAATTACCTTCGCCATCCATCCCGGTGACCTGGAAAAGGCCACCAAAGCGCTGGAACAGGAATTCGAGGATGATATCCACATCCGCAAGGAGATACACATTCTTGTCGAGCATAACCTTTCGGTAATTGCCATCGTGGGTGAAAAAATGAGGAACACCCCCGGCATCTCGGCCATTCTTTTCAACGCCCTGGGCCGCAACGGAATCAATGTCGTGGCAACGGCACAGGGATCATCCGAACTCAACATTTCCATCGTCATAAAAAAGGATAGCCTTAACAAGGCACTCAACGTCATTCATGAAGGATTCTTCCTGTTTCACCACAAAGAGCTGAATCTGTTTCTGGTGGGACTGGGCACCGTGGGCGGAAAGCTGCTGGAGCAGATCAGAGATCAGCAGAAAGTGCTGCTCAGGGAACACCACCTTAAAATCAACCTGATCGGCATATGTGACATTGAACGCATGCTGATAAGCCATGACACGGTCAGCCTGAGGCATTACCGCGAGGAACTGAATGCCAGGGGAGATAAGACCGACATGAAAGTGTTCATAGAAAGGATGCAGCGCCTGAACCTGAGAAACAGCGTTTATGTCGATTGCACGGCTGATCCAGGAATTGCGGGAACATACAAACAGGTGATGGATTCCTATATCTCGGTGGTGACACCCAACAAGATCGCCTGTTCTTCTTCATATGCTCTTTACAGGGAGCTCAAGACAACCGCTCACCAGAGAAACGTGAAGTTTTACTTCGAAACAAACGTGGGAGCGGGACTTCCGATAATCAGCACGCTGAATGACCTGATACGCAGCGGGGATAAGATCATCCGTCTTGAAGCCGTGCTGTCAGGTACGCTGAATTTCATTTTCAATACCATCAGTGAGAAGGTCAGGCTGAGCCAGGCGGTCAGGCTGGCCATGGAACAGGGTTTTGCGGAGCCGGATCCCCGCATCGACCTGAGCGGCATTGATGTGAAGAGAAAGCTGCTGATCCTGTCACGTGAATCAGGATACGCCTTTGAACCTGAAGACATAAAGGTCATCCCCTTTCTTCCTGCAGAATGTTTTGAAGGAACCCTGGATGATTTCTGGGAAAGCATTAAGAAATATGACGATGCCTTTGAAGAGCGCCGTAAAAAGCTGACGGTTGAGAAAAAAAGGCTCAGGTATGTGGCACGCCTGGCTGACGGAGTGCCTTCCGTTGAACTGGTGGAGGTTGACTTCAGCCATCCTGCCTTTCCGCTGGAGGGAAGCAACAACATAATCCTGATAACAACCGACAGGTACAGGGAACAGCCAATGGTCATCCGTGGTTACGGCGCAGGGGCTGCAGTCACGGCGGCCGGCATTTTTGCGGATATTATCAGGATTGCAAACCTCTGATGTGCCGATGCTGGAAGCGGTTATATTTGATCTTGACGGGGTTATCATCAACTCAGAGCCCTTGTGGACCCTGGCGGAGACAAGGGTGTTCAAAACTGTCGGGGTGGAACTGAATCCGGAGATGTGCAGCCGGACGGTGGGACTGGATACCATGGCTACGATCCAGTACTGGCACGACCGTTTCCCCTGGGATAACAAAAGTTTTTTCGTGCTGTACAAGGAGCTGATGGCCGAAATCCAGCGCTGCATTGATGAAAGCGGAAAACTGATGGATGGTTTTCTTGACCTGCTCCAGTTGCTGACCGACAGGCAGATGGTGATGGCCGTGGCGTCTTCCTCGCCGATGAGCCTGATCACCTTTGTGCTTAAGAAATTTCACCTGTTCGATTTCTTCAGGATCGTACAGTCCAGTGAAACGGAAGAATATGGCAAACCGCATCCCGCTGTTTATATTCAGGCTGCCAGGAAGCTTAACATTTCCCCTCTCCGCTGCCTTGTTTTTGAGGATTCCTTTTACGGGGCACTGGCTGCTAAGGCAGCGCGGATGAAAGTTGTGGCCGTTCCGGGTGAGGAAGCCGTGAACGACAGCCGTTTCGATTTTGCAGACCTTAAAATAGCCTCGCTGACGGATTTCAAACCATCTCATTTTGACATGCTGTCGCGCTTAACTTAAACAACCTGGCCGAATGATTCACCCCGTACTTTACTATTCCACCAACCTGAAAGCAGAACGAGTCAGTTTCAGGGAAGCGCTGTTGAGGGGGCAGGCTCCGGACAGGGGCCTGTATATGCCTGTTTCTGTCCCCCTTATGGAACCATCGTTCCTTAAAAACCTTGCCGGAAGAAGTTACCCGGAGGTTGCCCTTGCCGTTGCCCGGATGTTCCTTGCAGACCAGATCCCCGTTGACAGGCTTGAGGAGATCGTCCATGAGGCATATAATTTTAAGGTGCCGCTCGAATGCATTGAGGCCCGCCGGTATGTGATGAGGCTCGACCAGGGCCCCACCGCATCTTTCAAGGACTTTGCCGCCCGCATGATGGGAAGGCTCATGCAGCATTTCCTGAAGGAAACGAACATGGAAATGCTCATACTGACTGCCACATCGGGCGATACCGGAAGCGCTGTCGCCAATGCCTTTTACGGACTAAGCAACATAAGGGTCGTGGTGTTATTCCCTGAAAGTGAAGTGACCCCGCGGCAGCGAAAACAGATGACCACACTGCGGAAAAACATACAAATAATTGCCCTTGACGGCAAGTTTGACGATTGCCAGGCACTTGTCAAACGGGCCTTTGCAGATCCCTCCCTTTCGGCGTTGAACCTGTCATCCGCCAACTCGATCAACATCGGCCGCCTGATACCCCAGACCTTCTATTATTTCTATGCCTACTCTCAGCTTGCCCGGGCAGACAAGGGTGAAAGAATTCTGTTTTCGGTTCCCTCCGGCAACTTTGGCAATATGATGGGCGGATTGCTGGCAAGGGAAATGGGGCTTCCGGTGAGCCGGTTCGTGATCGCCACAAATGAAAACGATGAGGTGCCCGTATACTGGCGCACCGGAATATACAGGACGATAGTTCCCTCACTGAACTGCCTGTCAAGCGCGATGAATGTGGGCCATCCGAGCAACATGGCGCGTGTGGTGGCCCTTTACGGCGGCATGATGGATGAAAAGGGTGGCATTCTCAAGGAACCCGACACGGAGCGCATGCGCAGGGACATCTTTGCCATCAGTATCACCGATGAAATGACCGTCAGAACAATACGTGAGGTGTATGAGCGCTATGGAACCATTCTTGAACCACATGGTGCCGCAGGATGGGCAGGCCTTGCCGAATACCTGCGTCTGCATCCCGGGGAAGCGGGCGAAGACAGGCTTTGCGTCAGCCTGGAAACTGCCCATCCGGCAAAGTTTCCGGAGGAGATCCGCAGGGTTATCGGTATCGACCCTCCCCTGCCGGAAAGCATGAAGCAACTGGATCAAACGGACGAAAGCTATCTGAAGATGGAAAATGATTACAGGGCATTCAGGGATTACCTGATTGCCGGTTCCCGAGGTTAGCTTCTGACGATCACCTCTTTGCAGGCAGACATCCCTCAGATGAGGCAGGCCGGCACGGGAGGTCACGGATCCCTGTTTTTTTTATAACATTTGACCACTGACTTTGTCTGATAAGTGACACTTTTAGTTACCTTGCAGTCAATTTCAAATGACAACTTTAGAACCGATTCATGAGGAAATTGCACGCTGTCTGTTCTGACCTTGAAGGGGTCTGGGTGCCGGAAGTGTGGATCAATGTGGCCGATAAAACCGGCATACCGGAACTCCGGCTGACCACGCGGGACATAAAGAATTATGATGAGCTGATGCAGCACCGCCTGAAGATCCTTAAGGAAAAGAACCTTACCCTGCTTGACATTCAACGGGTGATATCCACCATAAAGCCCATTGACGGCGCACTCAGCATGATCAACTGGCTTAAAAGGGTTACCCGTTTCATCCTGGTGTCAGACACCTTTGTTGAATTTGCAGATCCCCTGCTGGAGCAGCTGGAAAGGCCCATGCTTTTCTGCCATTCCCTGGAGATTGACAGAGACGGTATGATCACCGGGTACAACCTGAGGCAGAAGGATGGCAAGCGCGAAACGGTAAGGGCATTGAAAAGCCTGAATTACGAAGTTTTTGCCTTTGGTGATTCGTACAATGACATCAGTATGCTCAGTGAGGCTGACCACGGAGTGCTTTTCCGTCCCCCCCGGAATGTCATTGAAGACTACCCCGGTTTTCCGGTCATGTATGAATACGAAGAGATGAAGCGTTACCTTGAGGAAAACATGCTCTGACCTGAGGCAGTTTCCCTGATGGCATAACGGATGCTTCAGTTCCTTGCGCCGAAATGATGACATAAACAGTGAGGCTGTTTCAAAACAGAAACAGCCTCTTGTATATCCCGCAGATTATCCGGAAGCCCTGCTGTCATCAATGCTTTTTACCTGTCAGTAAAGCCTGATCTGTTCCTCAGAGCGGACCGCTATTTCCGGCAGCCCGTTGTACATGGTTATGAGACCCGTCACCACCAGATGCTCATTCCTGAAGAAATTCCAGGGCCTGCGGCTGAACCTTTCGGCCACGTAACCCGGCACGACAGCCGTAAAGTAGTGGTAAGGGTAACGGTCGCCGAAATACAGCAGGTACTCGTCGGTCATCCGTGAATAATAAACCTCATATACCCTTCCGTATACGCTGGCCACCTCTCCCCTGAAGTATGCCGCATCATAGATCGATATGCTCCTGAGCCGGTAACCGGCGGGGTAGCGGTAAAGGTCAAGCTCAGGGTAATACCGGCTGAAGCGTACCCGTATTTCCGGGGTCCAGTAAAATATGAACCTGACAGGGGGTGCAGGCAGGATAACGTTGACCGGCCTGGGCCTGATGATGACCGGTGCATTGGGCACCGGGGCCGTTCTTTCTATGAAGATGGCCCGTGGAGGCATTTCACGGGGAGCGGCGGGTTTCATGGCCGCTTCATTTCCCCGTGGCGATGCCGCAGGTGATACGCTGCCCTGATTTCGGCTTATGACTTCCGGGCCGGTGGCTTCAGGAGCCGTCCTTCTTCCCGTTGTCACCGTGCCGGACAGGCCGTCCCGCGCGGTTTGTTGTCCTGAACTGCCGCCGTTGCCTGCAGGTGGAACAGCCCTGACAGCCTGGCCTCTGTCTGCCGAAGCCGGAGACTGTGTTCTGACCTGTGCCGGGGACTGAGCCACCGTTTCTCTAAACGCCCGCGATTGCACTTTTGCATCGCTTACGTTACGGACAACAGGTGCATCAGCAGCCTTATTGACTGATCCTGAACCAGAAGCAATTACAATACTCCTTCTGCCGGCGGTTGTGCCGGCAGTTGCCTTGTTGTTATCCGTATTTTTTCCGGCAACCGTGCTTTTGCTGTCATTAGAATTGCTGCCGGAAGCCCTCCTCGAGGTCTGTGCCCATGCCGCCGACATTGCAAGCAGCATGATGAGCAATATGGTAATTTTTTTCATGGCCTTGGTTGTTAAAGTTCCTTAGCCATGGTAGTGCAAAATACCTGCCAAAAGTCATGTTTTAACGGCATGTTTTTGCACGATGCGGAAAGCCTGGTACACGACTTCCCGACCCAAGACCGCGGTCCCCCCTGACATGCCAGGGATCCGGCTTATATTGCTACGGAAACAATACGCATCGCGTACAACCTTAAACAAAACACCCAATGACTGCTGAAACTCTCCGGGTGAAGATCCTGAGCTGGTAGTCCGGTATTTAAGCAGGAAGGCATTCAATTGCCATCGACAAAGCCCTTTTTCAGGGAAGCGACAAGGGTTCCGTCTTCGACAACAAAGTCATATCCGCCTGCGGCAAGTCTGAACTCAGCAACTGGAATGCCGTTGTGCGTGGTTATACCGGCATAATCGACGCCTGCAATATTCTTAAAACCTTCCAGCGCAGACTCACTGATAGTCCTTCCCATTGGCAGGTACAGCGTGGCTGTTGTATTGGGCGGCACGGTTGTGCTGTAGGACGTCATGTCGCTCACGCCGCTTTTCTCATCGACAACCGACGGATCGGCAGTCCATGCGCTTTCGATTGTCCCGTAAACCGATTGATAGGCTGACCTGACATATTCAAGCGACCCTCCGGGCACCGGTTGCAGGATGAAATCACCGAAGCCTGCATTATTGAAATCACCGTTGTCACCCCTTTGAATGCCTGCGCAGGTGGTGATCATAAAAGCCGCAGCGGTGCCAAAGGCGTAATGGTTGAAAGAATTCATGGTCTGGGAGTTGGGTCCGTATTCGGTAAATGTGTTCCACCTTTCCCAAATGGATCTGGCCCCCAGCTTCACAGGGTATAGCCAGGAGGCAAACTTGTCATTTTCAAGCATACGGTAGGCAGTGTAAAATTCGCCGTTCGCTGCCAGGGCACCAAGGACGCATGGTGTGCCCGTAAATCCGGTTGTCACGGAATATTCGCTCAGCGGCATGTCCACCCCGTTCACATTTGCTGTCAGGGTCGTGCCTTCGTTTTTGCACCTTTCAACGTAATTCCTGACAAAATCCGGATGTTTTTCAAGGTCAACCATACCGTAGTACAAGGCAATGGCATAGGATGATTGTGCCGTATGCTCCTGCCCTTCATAAGACAGGGGTATATCATTATCACTGATCATGTATTCATTGAATTCGGCTTTCAGCTTTTCAAAATAGTCCTTATAATAGGAAGCCTGTTCTGTGTATCCGAGTGCATCCGCCATAGTTGCCATGTACATCAGAGCTCTGCCGAAAGTGACATTCTGGTCATAGCCGGAGTTGTCGGCATTGGTCAGGTCAAGATGGTTTGAAAGGCCCCCTCCCTGGAAAAGGTAATCGTATTTTGGATCCAGTCTTCCCGCATTGATGTATTGCCTTATGAACATGACCATTGAATTCCAGTGCTCGCGCACAAACGACAGATCACCGTTATTGGCGAAAACATCCCACGCGATGGTGATCCCTCCCATGGGCCAGGCGATGTTGCTCTGGCTGCCCAGGCTGTCGTAAGCGACTCCGGTTTTCGAGTAGTAACTGCCTCGTCCCGTCAGGCTGCCGGCATAGTTACGGGTGGGTGTATTCAGCTGGTAATCCCTGGCAACCTGTGCAAAAGCGCTGTAGAATTGCGTCATGTCAGACATGTAAACAGCCGTTTCACTGTAGATCTGCTGGTCACCCAGGAAGGCCAGCCTTTCGTTCCGCTGGGGGCAGTCTGTGGGAATGGTGACATGGTTGTCGTAGTGCGACCAGGTCAGGTTCTGAAAGAACTGGTCCAGGTCATCATTGGAAGAATCAAATGCGGTGGTGATCCCTGCCAGAGAACTGAGCTGCAGACCCCTGACTTCAGTCTTTTTCATGATGGAGGCAATTTCTTTCTGTGTGAGTTCATCACTCATGATGCTCACTTCTATGAACTGCCATCCATGGAAGGTGAAGCCGGGGGCAAATGTTTCACCGCCCCTGGTGCCCTTTGCAATGTAGCGGTCCAGGCTTCTTGCCCCGCGGTAGTTTTCGGTGTACAGCATACCATCCATCTCAGCGGCATTTTCAGGGTATAGAAAGT
>JAXDCR010000036.1:0-16925 GCA_034677845.1 Bacteroidales bacterium
CAGATGTTCGAGAATACGATCAACTACCGGCCTGAATACATTCTTGATGCCAAGGGTCACCGTATGCGGTTTCAGGTCGACCGGTCAGGGGCGTTCGTATTGCGTGACGGAAGCCTCCATAATCCGCAAAAGGATGCTTTCAGGGTGATACCTGCAGACAGCCTGGTGCCGGATAAGAAGGGTGCGTACTTCCGCCAGTGGAGGGAACATATTGAAAGTCCCTCTGACATCTGGGACGAGATAGCGGCGGTAACAAATATACCGGGACTGACATCAGCACCACGGCTGCAGCCTATCGAGACGAGGCTAATCATGCTTTCGACAGGGATGCGGGCGGCAATGGGACTGAAGGTGTATGGATCTGACAGGCAAAGCATCGAGAAAGCCGGCCTTTTACTGGAGCAGGTTTTGAAATCTGTGCCTTCTGTAAAGCCATCTTCCGTGTTCTATGACAGGGTTTCAGGAGCCCCTTATATTGAGATCCACCTTGACCGTGAAAAAATGGCCCGGTACGGCATGACCATCGGTGACCTTCAGGAAATTCTCCAGGTAGCCGTCGGCGGCATGACTTTGACCTATGCGGTGGAAGGAAGGGAACGTTTCCCCATACGCGTGCGTTATGCACGCGAACTAAGGGATAATCCGGATGAACTCGGCAGGATTCTGGTGCCCTCCATGACCGGTGTGCAGGTACCCCTCAGCGAGGTTGCCCGTATCGGTTACAAGTCTGGCGAACAGATGATGCGAAGCGAAAACTCCTTTCCTGTCGGCTATGTGATTTTCGACAAGCAGGAAGGCAATGCTGAAGTGGATGTTGTCGGTGAGGCAGCATCCCTGCTTAACAGTAAAATTTCCACCAGAACACTGATCCTGCCTGAGGGTGTTTCATACCAGTTTACGGGCAACTATGAGAACCAGCTCAGAGCGACAAGGAGACTTTTAATTGTTGTTCCCGTAAGCCTGTTGCTGATCCTGTTGCTGCTGTATTTCCGCTTCCGCACAATCACGGCTTCATTCATACATTTTTCAGGTGTAATTGTCGCTTTTTCGGGAGGGTTTATCATGCTGTGGCTATACGGACAGGACTGGTTTATGAACTTCAGTGTGGCAGGAATCAATATGCGGGAGCTTTTCCAGATGGAGACCGTCAACCTGAGTGTGGCCGTCTGGGTAGGTTTTATTGCCCTTTTCGGCATCGCCACCAACGACGGGGTAATAATGGGCACCTATATTCACCAGGTCTTTGAACTGCGGCATCCTTCCACCGTGGAAGACGTGCGCGAGGCAGTTGTTGCAGCCGGACAGAGACGGGTCCGCCCCGCCATGATGACCACTGCCGTTACAGTGATCGCCCTGCTGCCTGTGCTTACATCCACGGGTAAAGGAGCGGACATTATGGTGCCTATGGCAATCCCTGCGTTCGGTGGAATGGTCATCCAGGTAATGACAATTTTTATGGTCCCCCTGCTGCAGGCTGCATGGAGGGAAAGGGCCCTTCAAGGCAAGATGAAAGAGTCAATATCAAACAATGAAAAAGACAAATCGCATGAGACTGACGAAATGTAAGCATTGGATCACAATCGCGGCCATCCTGCTGAGTTACATTCCCACAATCGGGCAGCAGGCCAATGATTCCCTGCTGCATTACCTGGAAATTGCAGCAGACAATAATCCGACGCTGCGACAAAAATCTGCAGAATACCAGGCTGCACTGAAAAAAGTGACTCAGGCGGGCGCGCTTTCGGATCCGCAATTCAGCACAGGAGTATTGCCTGAACCTATGGAACTGGTGGGAGGTAAACTGGTGGCTGAATTGCAGGTGATGCAGATGTTTCCCTGGTTCGGTGCACTCAGGGCAGCCAGGGATGAAATGAGCCTGATGGCCAGTGCGCGTTATGAATCCTATCTGGACGCCAGCCTGCAACTTTTTTATGATATCCGGAGGACCTGGTATGAAATGTACGGATTAAAACAGGCCATCTCGGTCTACGAAAAGAACCTGGAACTGCTCAGATCGATCGAACAGCTCAGCCTGTCATCATACCGGTATCCTCCGTTTCAGGGCAGCAGTATGATTACAGGAGACCAACCCGTGTCCCCCGGACTCCCGCAAAAGATTCCTTCGGGTTCGCAGGGTATGGAACCGATGGATTCCGATACCCGGTCAGGCACATCCCCAATGTCTGAAGGGCAGATGATGCCCTCCTCTTCCTTCTACGGATCCTCCCTTGCCGAACTGTACCAGATACAGATTGACCTGGAGGATCTTAAAAACAGCATAAGCCTGTCAGAGGACCGCATGATAACCCTGACCGCCCGGTTCAACGGTTATTTGGACCGGCCGGCCGCAACTCCCGTAGTCCTGCCTGACACCCTGTCCCCCGCTATGCCTGACATAAATGAATTCTCACCGGAAGATAACCTGGTAGCTGACAATCCCATGCTTAACATGATGCTTTATGAGCAGCAATCGTTCGATTCCCGCGAAAAAATGGCAGAACGGATGGGTTTTCCGATGATGGGACTGGGACTGAGTTATTCGGTGATCAGCAGGAATGAGATGTCAGAGTCGCACATGAACGGCAAGGACATGGTCATGCCCATGGTTTCCTTTAGCCTGCCTGTATTCAGGGGAAAATACAAAGCCATGAGGGAAGAGGCGGCTTTACTGAAAGCAGCCACAACCTATAACTATGAAGCTACCGCAAATAACCTTATCTCTGAATACAGTCATGCTGTCCAGGATTACAGGGATGCACGCCGGAGGGCCGGCCTATACGTAAGTCAGCTTACACTGGCTGCCAGCCTGGGGAACCTGTCGATCAGAAACTACCAGGTTGGAAAAGAGGCACTGTCAGAGGTCTTGCGAGCACAAAAACAGGTCCTTGATTATGAATTGAAACAATTAGACGCAGTGGTGGCCCTTCATACGGCGGCAGCCTGGCTGAAACGCCTTGAGGGAGTATCACCTTTTCAGCATAACAATAATAACTGACAGATGAAACCTGCACGATTTAAAAATCACAGGCAGGAATGAAAATTATTCACATCATATGGGTTCCATGTGACCTATAACATCAAAATTACATGACCATGAAAAAGGAAAATACTCGAAGCTTGATCCGCTACATACTTTTTCTTTTAGCGGGTATTCTGATCGGCTGGCTGATGTTCCGGAATCAGAGGGCGGCTTCCGGCAGCCATGAACAAACTTCCGAAATCAGCCAGGATGTTGTATGGACATGCTCCATGCATCCCCATATCAGGATGTCACAACCGGGCAAATGCCCCATTTGCGGAATGGATCTCATTCGACTCGGACAACAGATTAATTCCGGTGATCCGAATGATGTTCACATGACAGAAGAAGCTGTTCAGCTGGCAAACGTTCTTACCGAAGCTGTGAAAATGCAGCATCCCGTCAAGGAGGTCCGGCTGTACGGAAAGATAAAAACTGATGAACGTCTTATATATAACCAGACAGTCCATATTTCCGGACGTATTGAAAAACTGTTTGTCAGCGTCACCGGTGAAGTTGTCAAAAAGGGTCAACCACTTGCCCTCCTGTATTCCCCGGAACTTATAACCGCACAGGAGGAATTGCTGCAGGCTGCCGCCAGGAAGGAATCCCTTCCCGGGATCTATGAGGCTGCCAGGGAAAGACTTAGCCAGTGGAAACTGACCGACAACCAGATCGCTTTTATTGAACAGACAGGGAAAGTCGTCGAAAATGTAGAGGTTATGTCCGATGTGGAAGGTGTGGTGATTTCAAGAAAGGCAAGCAGCGGAGATTACGTGGAACGCGGAACAGTTATTTTTGAAATTGCTGATCTGTCTTCCGTCTGGGTCCTGTTTGAAGCCTACGAAGATGACCTGTCACTGCTGCAGAAGGGCGACACGGTGAGCTTCACCGTTCACGCCATTCCCGGCCATGAATTTTCAGGCAGAATCTCGTTCATTGATCCGGTCATTGATCCTGCAAGCCGCACAGCCAGGGTGCGGATCGAGATTCCAAATCCTGCCGGAACCCTGAAACCGGAAATGTTCGCCTCAGGAATTGTAAAGGGAGGTCTGGACGGAGGAAGAAAAATGATTGTAATACCTGCTTCAGCGGTGATGTGGACCGGCAAACGCTCTGTTGTATATGTCCGTCAGCCTGGTAACGAGGAATATGTATACAGAATGCGGATTGTCACCCTGGGTTCACGACTTGGTAATGCTTATTTGGTAAAGGAAGGTCTTGAAGAAGGAGAGGAACTGGTTGTCAGCGGTGCCTTCAGCGTGGATGCCACTGCCCAGCTTGAGGGTAAAGCCAGCATGATGAATCCGGAATGAACCTTACCACAATGTTGACAATATTTCCGGAACTCTTTTGTCAGCTTAACCTGAGTGTACAGGAAGTCCCGCTTCTGACTGACAAAAAACACTTCATTGATCTGAATGACACATATTCGGTGAAGATATATCCTGAAAAACCGCAACAAATTTGGAAAGGTTTTTATTATTAGAATTAACTTTATATAATTGTTTGTAACCCATGAATCAATCTGTCATGAAGCAAAAACCTGACCAATCCGCCTTATATCAAATGAGCGGCAATACTGCCTACTGGAAGGGGCCGGTGTACGCAAACAGGAAAGATCCAAGATTTATTGTTCCTAAAAGGAATCCTTCGCTGGGTTGGACCCTTAACTTTGGCCATATCATCATTTGGGTGGCCTTTGCATTGATCCTGCTTATCGCCATTTTATCAGCTTTATTTATAAAATAAGCTTTTCAAATGAAGCTATTAAAATTCAGGCGGATATACATCACACTGATAACAATTTGCACAATTTCCGTTATCCTCATTTTCAACGACTTTCTGACCTGGGGTCTTATACTGCTGGCACTGGCAGTAATTGTTTTCTGGATCTGGAGGTTGTTCATCAAGAACAAGGAGGATGAAATATCAAACCTGATATCGCGCCTTGATAAAATTGAAGAACAGAACAATTATCTCAGGGCGGAAAATGACGAACTGCGCAATCGCAAGCTTAATATTGCAGAGATTAAAAGCAAGCTTGACTTAGGGCTCATGGAAATCAACACCAGCTTTACAAGAACCTGGAATGACAAATTCAGTCATGAAAAAAAAGAGGTTCATTTTATTGGTGCCCTGCAGGTCAGGATAATAGCCCGTTACGGCATCGACCTGAAAGACCTTCGTGTAAGGATTGACCAGACCGATAACAGCCTGACGGTTGCCAACATCAATCCCAAGTTTTTATCATTCAACGATCTGGATTATGAATGGAAGATCGCTGAGATCCTTGAGTATAAGAAACCCTGGATAGGAGCCAATCATTGGAGAAAATCCAATGAATTGCAGGAGTTAGGGGCGGAAATTAAAGAAAATCTGCGTGTTAAAATACACCAGGAGGTCAAGAACGGATGTGATGAACTGGACTGGGTTATCGAGCCCATGAAAAAACAGATCAGGGGTATCCTTGAATTGCTACTTGGCGCCCCCGGCAGGCCGGTCCGGTTCACTGACAACTTTGATGATTCCTTCAAAGCCCTTAATGAGTACCAGACAGACAATGGGGTTACGCTGTAGTCTCCTGGCCCCGGCCCTGATCATCAGGCAAAAGTCAAAAATCTTCTGATCATTTACAGGCGCTGCTCATGT
This sequence comes from Bacteroidales bacterium, assembly GCA_034677845.1. Lineage (GTDB taxonomy): Bacteria > Bacteroidota > Bacteroidia > Bacteroidales > UBA10428 > UBA5072. The sequence goes on from JAXDCR010000036.1 coordinate 5,672, forward strand.
ATTGCAATTGGATGTAATCATTCCTGAACATTTTATAGTAACTGAGCAGGAATGATTCTGCCTGTTTTTGCGAAAAGCCGGGAAGCAGTCCAAAACCACGCACGGTCTGCAGGAAGGGTTCCTCCATTGCCATGAAATAATCCGGAACAGCAAAAGATACACTGACACATCCGAAAACCAGACTCGGATGAGCCATGACACAAAACCTGGCAACCATAAAGTAAAATTGTTTTGTCCCCTTGAACTGTTTATGGTTAATATCAGCACCGGAAAAGAAAATTAAACTACAAGGCCGATTTTTCTGCCTTAATCTGTTGGAGAGGGTTAGCTTTCGATCAACGCATTCAGGGTTGTTCCTGCCAGTATATAGTATGTCTGTCTGTGTATTTCCTTAAATACCTTCCTTATCTGACAGGTCTCTTCGTCCCTGCAGAATTCGCATGGCCTGTAAGACCGTTCCGAAACACAATATAACAGGGAAACGGTACCCTCAAAATGTTCAATAATTTCGGATAGTTTTACATCATGTGGATTTTTGAGCAGATAATAACCTCCTTCTTTACCTAACTTACTTCCAAGTATCCCCAGCTTTCTCAGATCAAGCAGGATGTTCTCAAGAAACCGCCGTGGTAATTTTTCACCTTCGGCAATATCCCGGATCTGAATGGGACCATTGCCAAATTCGCGGGCAAGCCTCGTGAGGGCAACAATGGCATATCTGGTCTTTTTCGAAAGGATCAAATCCGCTGGATTTTTTACAGGTAAATATACGTATTTATACCCATATGATTTTGGCAATTGTACCGAACTCCATTTGGGAAAGGGATTATACATTTGTTCACTATTTCGATAGACATTATGTGGGTTTTGCATGCTTTCATAATTCTAATTTCTTTAACCGCCTGCTCAGGTCATGGAGTGATAGCCGACCAGAAAAAACTGAAGGGACAGATCAGCATTTCAGGCGCCTTTGCCCTTTATCCGATGACCGTCAAATGGGTCGAGGAATTCAAAAAAGTGAACCCTGATATACGTGTTGATATTTCAGCCGGCGGAGCCGGCAAAGGTATCGCCGATGCACTGAGCGGTATGGTTGATATCGGCATGGTATCACGTGAAGTATATGCAGAAGAAGTCGCCAGGGGAGCCTATCCTGTTGCTGTAACGAAAGATGCTGTCGTTGCCGTCGTCAGCGGGCAGAATCCCGCCATAAATGAACTCCTTGCCAAGGGACTGAAAAAGGATGTGGGGAATAATATATGGATCTCAGGCAAAATCAAAACATGGGGACAGGCATTCTCCTCAAGATCGACTTCGGCGATACATGTTTATACCCGGTCTGATGCATGCGGCGCCGGCGACATGTGGGCAAGGTATTTCGGTAAAAAACAGGAGGACCTGCTGGGAGTTGGCGTTTATGGTGATCCGGGCCTTGCAAAGGCAGTCAAAAGGGATCCGCTGGCCATTGGTTATAGCAACATCGGGTATGCCTACGATGCTTTCACCAGACAACAGATCAAAGGCCTGAAGGTTGTACCCATTGATCTGAACAACAACGGCAGGATAGACGCAGATGAGAATTTTTACAATAATATGAACGATATAATTGCTGCAATCGCTTCAGGAAAATATCCTTCACCACCGGCAAGGGAACTGTATTTTGTCACAAAAGGAAATCCGAAAAACAACAGGGTCCTTACGGCATTTATCAGATGGGTATTGACAGAGGGGCAGAAATTTGTAAAGGATGCCGGTTATATTGCCCTTCCGGCAGACAGGATAACAAGTGAGCAAAAAAAACTGGAATAGAAACCATGTACTTTATCAGATCGGTAAAGGATAAAGCTGCCCGGCATGTCATGCTGGGCTTGAGTATTTTTGCAATTGTACTGCTGGCAGCCATTGCATTGAGCCTTCTGTTCAAGGCTCTCCCGATCATAAAGGAAAAGAATATCCTGACCCTGCTGACCTCAAGCAGATGGAGACCTTTCAAGGGTGAGTTCGGATTCCTGTCTTTTATTCTCAGTACATTCTACGTTTCCCTGATTGCCATCGTCATTGCATTTCCACTGTCCCTGCTTACAGGCATTTACCTCCATTCATACGCTTCAAAACAGGTGAAGCGCTTTTTTGAGCCGGTTATTGACCTGCTCTCCGGTATACCCCCCGTCATATACGGGGTATGGGGGACCCTGACAATAGTTCCTTTGATCGCCAACAAAATTGCACATCATTTTGTCGAATATTCATCGGGATATTCCCTGCTGGCCGGAGGCATCGTGCTTGCCGTCATGATTCTGCCGTTGCTGATCAGTATCATGGTTGAAGTTTTCCGTTCGATACCCGTGGAGATGACGGACGCATCACTGCAGCTGGGAGCCACCAAATGGCAGACTGTCAAGAAGGTCATATTGCGCAAATCTTTTCCCGGCATTATCGCAGCCATTGTCCTTTCCATCTCCAGGGCGTTCGGTGAAACCATTGCCGTACTGATGGTTTGCGGTAACATTCCTGAGATTCCGCGGACACTTTTTGATTCCTCCTATCCGCTGCCTGCCCTGATTGCAAACAATTACGGTGAAATGATGTCCATGCCCGGCTACGAGTCGGCACTCATGCTGGCCGCGTTCCTGCTGTTCATCATGATCGTGCTTTTCAATGCAGTGTCAAGGCTTACCCTGGTCCAGATAGAAAAGAGGTATACAATGTAAATCACTGTTATTGAATGTGATCATGAAAAAGTTTGAAGAAAAAATATTTAAATGGCTGATGGTCTTCTCAGCCATCCTCATTATGTCAATCCTTTTATTCATCATGGGGACCATAGTATACAAGGGATTGCCTGCGCTGAACTGGGATATGGTGACCAGGCTGCCCGGAGGAGGTTATTATCTCGGCAAGGAGGGAGGAGTGCTGAATGCCATTGCGGGCTCCGTATATATAATCGCCGGTTCAATAGTGCTCAGCATTTTTCTAAGCATTCCGGTTGTCATGTTCATTAATTTTTACCTGCGCAGGAAGTCCGCATTTGCGTCCATCGTGCGATTTACCTTCGACATTCTTTTCGGGATACCATCAATCGTTTACGGGGCATTTGGTTTTGCCCTGATGGTTTATCTCGGCATCCGCGCCTCCCTGATCGGTGGCACTGTTACGGTTGCCATGCTTATCACCCCCATTATGATGCGTTCCTTGGATGAGGTGACAAGGCTTATGCCGCGCGACCTTCCTGATGCACTGCTGTCACTGGGGACTACCAGATATGAAATGGTGAAGGTGCTGCTCAGACAGCTGATGCCGGCTGTTGTGACAGCTGTCCTGCTTGCCGTCGGCAGGGGTATTGGAGATGCCGCAACGGTGCTGTTTACAGCAGGCTTTACCGACAACATACCCAATGCGCTGAACCAGCCTGCAGCGACGTTGCCGCTTGCCATCTTTTTCCAGCTGGGAAGCCCTGTCGAAGAAGTGCAGAATCGGGCTTACGCCTCTGCCCTCCTGCTTACAGTCATTATTCTTATATTAAGTTTTTCAGCCCGGTATTTCAGTTCGAAATTTTCAAAAAACAAGATTTAAAAGTTTTTGCCATGCAAACAATTGCAATAGACCACATGCCGGCCGGCATTTTTGCTGAAAGCCGGAAAATACAGCCAGACCGGTATTCCATCCTGGTTGAAAACCTGAATGTCTTCATTGACAGTCAGCATATTCTTAAAGATATAAACCTTACAATTCCGGCCAATAGTATTACCTGCATCATCGGCCCTTCAGGCTGCGGCAAGTCGACATTTCTGAAAACACTGAACCGTATGCACGACGAAACTCCGGAAGTGAAGATAAAAGGCAGCGTGCTGGTCGATGGTGTGAACATCTATGGCAACCGTGTCAACGTAATTGAAACCAGGAAGAAAATGGGCTTGCTGGCCCAGAAACCCTGTCCCCTTCCCATGTCGATCTTCGAAAATGTGGCCTATGGACCCCGCATTCATGGCCTGAAAAGAGGTAAGGCACTTAACCAGACTGTTATACAATACCTTCAGTATGTTGGCCTGTGGGAGGAGGTCAGGGGCCGTGTCCGCTCAGCGGCCACCCGCCTTTCAGTGGGCCAGCAGCAACGGCTTTGCCTGGCAAGGGGTCTTGCCATAGAGCCCGAGTATATTCTTGGCGATGAGGCCACTTCTTCACTGGATCCTATCTCGACAAGAAAGATAGAAGAGTTGTTCATCAAACTGAAAGAAAAATACACGATCATCCTGGTAACCCATACGTTGCGACAGGCAAGGCGTATTGCAGACTATATTGCCTTCATGTACATGGGCAAGATCGTTGAAACCGGTCGCACCGAGGAATTCTTCAACTATCCCCGAAAACAACTGACAAGGGAGTATCTGGCAGGCAGCTTCAGCTGACCGGCTTTTTATCTTTACTGACACAAAACAACATACCCTCACATGAATCCGCAACAACTAAAAGAGCAGCTCACGGGCATTCCGATTGCCGGGCAGTTTAAAATGCTGACTGAACAGTTTCCCGGCAAGGTGGTGTTCACAACAAGCTTCGGAATGGAAGACCAGGTCATCACTCACCTCATTGCAGAGAACAAACTGTCTGTCGAACTGGTCACCCTGGATACCGGCAGGCTGTTTCAGGAAACCTATAAAGTATTTTCAGAGACAGTTGACAGATATGGCCTGAAGATAAAGGTGTTCTTCCCCGATCGGGAGGAGGTTGAAGAAATGATGACTGACAAGGGCCCTTTCAGCTTTTATCATTCAAAGCAAAACCGGCTCGAATGCTGCAGGTTAAGGAAGGTCATGCCTTTGGCCAGAGCCCTGGCCGGCAGGGAAATCTGGATAACCGGGATCAGGTCCGGCCAGTCTGAAGAACGCGGCCAGAGAGACTGGCTGGAGTATGATGAGGAAAAGGAACTGATCCGGTTTCATCCTTTGTTCAACTGGTCACTTGAGGATGTTGAGAATTTCATCAAAGAACGTCATATTCCTTATAACTCACTGCATGATAAAGGATTCATCAGCATCGGATGTCAACCCTGTACCAGATCTGTAAAAAAAGGTGACGACTTCCGTTCCGGACGATGGTGGTGGGAAATGGGAGGCAATAAAGAATGTGGTATAATGATTAATAACCCAGGTACAAGTTAAAAATATGAACATTGCTCTCTCTATAAACAGCGAACACCTGAAGGAGCTCGAAGATGAAGCCATATACGTGATCAGGGAAGTAGCTGCACAATTTGAAAAGAAGGTTATCCTGTTTTCAGGCGGAAAAGACTCCATATTGCTGGTTCATCTGGCAAAGAAAGCTTTCTGGCCTGCCAGGATGCCTTTCAGCCTGCTGCACATTGACACCGGGCACAATTTTGAGGAGACCCTTATGTTCAGGGACACTCTGGCCCGAGAATTCGGCGTTGAACTGATTGTCAGATACGTGCAGGATTCAATTGACAGGGGAAGGGTGACAGAAGAGACAGGTGTCAATGCCAGCCGCAACAAAGCACAGTCTGTGACCCTGCTTGACGCCATTGAAGAACTTGGTATCGATGTGGCGATAGGAGGTGGCAGGCGGGATGAGGAAAAAGCCAGGGCAAAGGAACGTTTTTTCTCGCACAGAAATGAGTTCGGACAATGGGATCCGAATAACCAGAGACCTGAACTGTGGAATATTTTCAACGGAAGGAAACATTTCGGGGAACATTTCAGAGTTTTTCCGATCAGCAACTGGACCGAACTCGATGTCTGGCAGTACATACTCATGGAAAAAATAAAGCTTCCGCAACTGTATTACACTCATCGCAGGAAGGTATTCCTGAGAAACGGCGTATACCTTGCATGGGCGCCTTTCATGCATCTTAAACCGACGGAAAGTGTAATCGAGGCCGAGGTGAGATGCCGCACGATTGGTGACATAACCTGTACCGGAGTCACTCTTTCCAAAGCCCGCACTCTTGAAGAAATCGTATATGAAATTGCAGCCACCAGGATCACGGAAAGAGGCGGGAGATATGATGACAGGCGGTCTGAAGCGGCTATGGAAGACAGGAAAAAGGAAGGATATTTTTAACCGGTCTGATCCGATTTATGCAACAGGAAATCACAACAAAGTATAAGAGCCTGCTCAGGTTCACCACCGCAGGCAGTGTCGATGACGGCAAAAGCACCCTTATCGGCAGATTGTTGTATGACAGCAAGTCGATTTTTGAAGACCAGCTGGAACATATCGAACAATCCAGTAAAAGACTGGGAAGGGAGGAAATGGATCTTTCCCTGCTGACGGACGGACTCAGGTCGGAACGGGAGCAGGGTATAACAATTGACGTGGCGTACCGGTACTTTGCCACCCCCGCAAGGAAATTCATTATTGCTGACACACCCGGTCATATCCAGTATACGCGCAACATGGTGACCGGTGCAAGTACAGCCGATCTTGCCGTCATACTCGTCGATGCCAGAAAAGGAGTGGTTGAACAGACTATGCGCCATGCCTGTATCGCTTCCCTGCTTGACATCCGCCATGTCATTTTCTGCATCAACAAAATGGATATAATAGGTCATTTACAGGAAATATATAACGATATCAGGATTGATCTGGAAGACCTGGCTGCCAAGCTCCGGTTTGAAGATGTCAAGTATGTTCCCATCAGCGCCAAATATGGTGATAATGTGGTTGAGCCATCCGTCAACATGGTCTGGTATGAAGGACAGACCCTGCTCAGGATGCTTGAAACTGTCGAAATAAAAAAAGATAAAAACGGCAGACACCCGCGATTCCCGGTTCAGACCACCATCCGCCCCCAGTCCTCCCTTTACCCCGACTACAGGGGATATGCAGGCAGGGTTGCCGGAGGCACTTTCCGCGTGGGTGATGACATTACTGTGCTCCCTTCCGGACTCACCTCAAGGATCAAAACCATCGATGTCTATGAAAAGACACTGGAAGAAGCCTCTTCGGGCGACTCGGTCATCATAACCATTGAAGATCAACTTGATATCAGCAGAGGAAACCTGTTTGCAAAGACGGGTGACCTGCCGTTATCGGGACAGGATATTGACCTTATGATCTGCTGGTTCAACGAACGCCCGATGAAAACCGGAGGCAGGTACATTCTGAGAAGCCACAGTCTCGAAACCCGGTGTATAGTTAAATCCTTGAATTACAGGATGAACATAAACAGCCTTCAAAAGGAACCATGTACCGGTGCGGTTGTCATGAATGACATCGTGCAACTGACGATCAAAACATCCAGACCCCTGCATTTTGATCCCTACCGTGTCAATAATATTACCGGAAGTGCTGTTTTCATCGATGAAGGTACCAATGAAACCGTCGCCATCGGAATGATTGCCGAACCTTCTTCTTAACATGCCGGGGCTCTGACCTAAAAGCATCCTGTGTATCTGCAAACTTGTCCGGCAGGTTCCGGTATCCCGTTTAATAAGTTGTTATAAACTCGATTGGCATTTTAAAACCGTTTTACAGAAATTCCTAAATTTGTCCTGGAAGTAAATTTTGAGTCATGTCAAAGGAAAAAACAAATAAGGAAAAGCATAACAAGAAGGCTCCTTCAAAGACTTTGAAAGAAAAGAGGGCCGCCAAGGAAGCCAAGCGCGAGGAGAAAAAGAGGGGTTGAAGCGGATCGTGAGACAACTCCCTTCATTATCATCTGCTGACCGGCGATGGCCGATAAAACGGGAGATGCTTGTCAGGCTTTCCTGACCCTGCTGCCGGAAGGGGGTTTATATTATTTACCGGAATGTCTGATCAATGTGTCAGAGGGGATACATTATTCAGGTTTCATCCGGTTAATCAGTTGGTAATTCAATTCAATCTCCTGTTGAGATTGTTATGTATTCATTGTGACAGAACGATAATTCCCGTCCGAAATCCAAAATATGAGTAAAATATTTCTGCCGGTTATCCTTCTGCTGGCCAGCATGACAGACTGTTTTTCGCAGAAAGGGGAGTGGACTCACTTCAGGGGAAATAACCTGAACGGCATCGCCACAGTCGGGCAGGCGCCGTTACAATGGGATGAATCAAGCCACATCAAATGGAAAACCGCTGTTCATGGCCGTGGATGGTCTTCTCCCGTAGTACTTGGCAACCAGGTATGGCTGACAACGGCCACTGCCGATGGCAGGGAGTTGTTTGCCATGTGTTTCGACCTGGAAACCGGGAAGATCATGCATGATATCAAGGTATTTACGCCGGAAACCTCACTCCCCAAGCATGCCGTCAACACTTATGCCACTCCCACCCCAGCCATTGAGGACGGTTTTGTCTATGTTCATTACGGAACCATGGGAACAGCCTGTATCAATACGGCAGACGGCCGCGTGGTGTGGACCCGCACGGACATTCATTGCGACCACATTCAGGGTCCAGGCTCTTCAGTCATGCTTTACAAAGACCTTGTCATCCTTCATTATGAAGGCGTGGATGTCCGCTTCCTGATCGCACTGGACAAACGCAGCGGAAAAACCGTCTGGCAGACAAACCGCCAGGAAGAACCTTATAAACGGATTCCGTGGGTTGAAACCAAAGCTTACGTTACGCCACTGCTGGTCAATGTAAAGGGAAGGGACCTGATCATTTCAAATGGCTCTGCCATTGCCAATGCATTTGATCCCAACACGGGAGAAGAGGTATGGGGACTTGCAGGCGGTGCCGGTTCGACCATTGCCATGCCGTTTGAAGAAAACGGGATTGTATTTTTTGAGACCGGGTATTTTTTAACTGAGAACAGGACAAGGGTTTCAGAGATGTATGCGGTGAATCCTGATGGCTCAGGGGATATTTTCAACACAAATGTATTGTGGTCCATCTATGTGGCACCCATGCCTCTTTCCACCCCTGTCATAAAGGACGGGCTGATTTACGCCGGTGAATCAAACAGGACACTTCGCTGCATTGATGCATCCGACGGCAAGGAGGTCTGGTCCTACAAACTGAGCAGTACTATAAACTCTTCACCTGTATATGCCGCCGGGAGAATTTATTTCAGTACAACAGCCGGACAGACCCTTGTGGTCAGGGCAGGCAGGGAATTCAACCTGTTGTCTGAAAATAAACTGGACGGCGAGATATGGGCCACCCCTGCCTTCGTTGGAAACAGCATACTGATGAGAACGGACAGTTACCTCTACCGGATAGAATAAACTTTTTAATATACAGAGACCGCGTAAGCAGCATTGAAACTGCTTTTACCGGTCAACCGGATGATTCCTTCCTTTTTCCTAAGATCCTGGTCGGTTTCAATATTGTCTGCAATGCCGAGCCATGGTTCTATGCATACGAAATCGGCATTTGGCTTGGACCAGACGCCAAGGTAATCAAAATCATCAAACTCAACCTGAACAATTTTTCCTGAGACTTTACTTGCCAGACAGACACTTTTCGATTTAAGATCTTTATAAATCAGTGCTCCCTTGTCAAATAAACGACCATGCAAATCCAAGAAGCGACTGTTGTCCAGTATAAGTCCGGCCTTTCCCCCGATCAGTCCCGTCCCCTCCACCTTGTAAGTATGCACTGTTTCCGGTTCTTCAAATTCAAGGTAACAATCGCTGTATTTTTCTCCCGAAAATGGAGGACACCTGAACGCCGGATGACCTCCCAGTGAAAAGTACATATCGCCGTTTCCAAGGTTTTTTACCGTATGACCGATGACGATTGTATTATCCACGAGGGTAAAGGTTATCAGAAACTCAAACCTGAAAGGGTATTGTTCATATGTATGCTGATTATATTGTAGCATGAAAGTCAGGCAATCTGAGGTGGATGAAACCAGTTCAACATCCTCATTGTTGCGCACAAACCCATGTCTGGGAAGTGTATATTTGATACCATCCAGTACATAGCTATCCCCTTTCAAAGCCCCCACGATGGGAAAGAGAACCGGTGCATGCCCTCTCCAGACCACCGGATCGGCTCCCCAGATATATTCCCTGCCATCGGTTAACCGTCTGATGCTGCATAGCTCAGCGCCCACCCTTTTAACACTTATCTCGAATAAGGTGTTATTCAAAGCAAAAATATTCCTGTCTTTGTTAATTGTTTTCACTGGTACGGCTAAATAACTTATTGCTGCATATCAGAAAAATAGTGCAATGAACTGAAATCCGGTAAAAAAATGTAAATTCAAAACTTTTCTAAAGAGGTAGATATCAAGCTCCTGATTAAATTAGTCGGGCAAACAAGTGAACAAAATGAACCACAAACCGTGATTTAATTGTATTTCAATTAATACTGAATCGCCTTAAAATTAATAAATTAAAGAATCGTAAAACAATGAAAAAGTTAACGTACTTAAATTTCTGCCTGTTTCTGACACTATTTGGCATATCCTGTGCACCCAAACAAACACCCACCCAGGAGAAACAACTCGGAATAGCCACGTATTCCGTGAAGGGTATTGAAACCGATATCGAAGGATCATTTCAAGCACTTGCCGATGATGGATATGTTGTAATGGAAATCTCGAATTACAATTCCTCGGATGGTACTGTTGCCGGATACAAACCCGACGAATATGCCGCGCTGGCTGAAAAATACGGACTTGATATAATTTCAAGCCATACAAGCGCCAAAATTGATGTCAGCGACGAGGCAGGCACACTGGCCGGATGGGGCAAGATATTTGATGACCACAAAGCCATGGGATGCAAATATGTCGTTTGTCCCATGAACATATTTGCCGGCACACCTGAAGCTGTAAAAGCAGAGTGCGACCTGCTCAACAAAATCGGGGAAGAAGCCAATAAAAGGGGTATCCTGTTCGGTTACCATAACCACAGCATCGAATTTGCCACCATTCCCGGCACCGACCAGTTCTATGAGGATTTTCTCATCACAAATACTGACCCCGACAAGGTGTTCTTTGAAATGGATGTTTACTGGACAACCATCGGCGGCCAGGACCCGGTTGCCTACCTTCAAAAATACCCGGACCGCATCAAGGTGCTGCACATCAAGGACGATTACGTGATCGGTGAAAGCGGCAAGATTGATTTCAGGGCCATTTTTGACCAGTTCTATCAAAACGGTTACACGGACTGGTTCGTTGAAATGGAGGCCAAAATGACGCCCGAGGAAAAAGCACAGTCTCTTGCCATGGTCGAGCAGCTAAAAGACATGCAGGCAAAGGGTGGCACATCGGCAGGCTTCAGCCTGGCCTCCCTTATGGGTATGGCTGCCAGTCAGATGGCAGTTCAGAAGGATTCTGCAGCGATGGCACGGC
>JAXDCR010000037.1:0-4400 GCA_034677845.1 Bacteroidales bacterium
CCTTTCGATTCGTTCATAAGCGGCTGCCAGCTCGGCAGCGTTAGTTTCAGCAACGGCATCCGGAGCCACATAGGCAACGGTCCGTCCGATTTCCTTGTTAACGGTTGCAAGCCTTTCAAAGGCCGCATTCACTTCAGCAGCCATGTTTTCACTTCCGGCATCCGGAGCCGTATAAGCCACAGTGCGCCCGATTTCGGTGCTGAGGATTGCCAGCCGTTCAACGGCAGCAGCAACTTCAGAGATAAGGTCATCACTGCCGGCATCAGGAGCTTTATAGGCAATTTTCTGCCCGATCAGGGCACTGCCTTCAGCCAGTCTTTTTAAAGTGTACACCAGTTCAGATTCATGACTTTCCGTTACGGCATCAGGAGCTTTATAAGTTAATGCCTGCCTGATTCCGGCATTGATTAAATCAAGCTCCCTTAAACTGGCAGCCAGTTCATCAATCGCGGTGTACTCATTATCCGCAGCCGGTGCCATATAAGCCACTGCCTTTTCTATCGCGGCATTGACATTTTCAAGCCTGTTATACACTTCATTTATTTCATTAAGGGTGGCGCCGGAAGTGTTATTGACCATGGATGCGGAATTTACGGCAAACGCCTTAGCGGCTATAAACATTGCCAGTGCCGTTGTTAAAATTCCTTTTGCGGTGTTGAGATTCATCTTTGTTTTCATTTTTTTGGTTTTACAGTTCATGCACAACATTACATCAATCGTGCCAAACTTCATAAAACAAAGATATACAGATATATAAATAGCATGCTTGGATGAAAGATATTGTTTTGTTACCGAACAGCAGTGTACGAAAACGTACAGCGCTCCATCAGGAGGTTCAGCAGGCGATCCCCGCTGGCAGGAATCAGGAATTGTCTTTAGATGAGGGTATTATGCGGATTGAAAGTTCCTTCAGCTGTTCATCTGAAATTTCGGCAGGAGTATCGATCATAACATCCCGGGCCATGTTGTTTTTGGGGAAGGCAATCACTTCACGGATCGATTCCTCTCCCGCAAAAAGTGAAGTCAGCCTGTCCAGTCCGAATGCTATGCCACCGTGCGGGGGAGCTCCGTAACGAAAAGCGTGCATCAGAAATCCGAATTGCCTTTCGGCTTCTTCAGGAGAGAAGCCCAGCACACTGAACATCTTTTTCTGCAATTCTTCATCATGGATTCTTATGGAACCGCCGCCGGTCTCAACACCGTTGATCACACAATCGTATGCATTGGCCCTGACCCTTGCGGGATCCGTATCAAGCAACCCCACATCCTCGGTTTTCGGTGAGGTGAACGGATGGTGCATGGCATAATAACGCCGGGTTTCGCCATCCCATTCCAGCAACGGAAAGTCAGTGATCCAAAGGGGTTTGAATATTTTCTTGTTTCTAAGACCCAGTCGGTTGCCCATTTCAAGCCTCAGCTCGCCCAAAGCTTTCAGGCTTGCAGCTTTTTCTCCTGCAATGATCAATAACAGGTCGCCGGCTTTCGCACCGCATTTTTTCAACCATATTTTCAGTTCTTCCTGTGTGAAGTACCTGTCGAGGGTTGTACGGATGGAACCGTCATTTTCGTACCTGACGGTTATCAGTCCCTTAGCCCCTGTCTGCGGCTTTTTAACAAATTCAGTGAGCTCGTCAAGCTGCTTCCTTGAATAGGAGGCACATCCGTCTGCACATAAGCAGCCCGCATACTCTGCAGCATCAGTCACTGAAAACCCCTTCCCTTTTACCAAGCTCGTCAGGTCATGGATCTTCATCCCGAAACGCAGGTCAGGTTTATCATTTCCATAACTTTCCACTGCGTCGGTGAAAGTGAGCCTGGGAAATGGCTGATCCATCCGGATGCCCAGGATTTTATAAAACAGGTGTTTGATAAGCCCTTCAAACATTTCCAGGATGTCATCCTGGTGAACAAATGACATTTCGCAGTCTATCTGGGTGAATTCAGGCTGACGGTCTGCCCGCAGGTCTTCATCACGGAAGCACTTGACGATCTGGAAATAACGGTCATAACCGGCTACCATCAGCAGTTGCTTGAAAGTCTGGGGAGACTGGGGCAGGGCATAAAACTGTCCCGGGTTTACCCTTGACGGCACGACAAAGTCCCTCGCCCCTTCCGGGGTTGACTTGATCAGAACAGGCGTTTCTATTTCAACAAAATGGTTTGAATCAAAATAACTTCGTGTTTCAAATGCCATGCGATGTCTAAGCAAAAGATTGTTCCTGAGGGGATTCCGTCGCAGGTCAAGGTACCTGTATTTCATCCGAAGCTCTTCACCGCCGTCGGTTTCGTTTTCTATGGTAAACGGAGGCGTGACGGACGGATTAAGCACAGTGAGCACGTTTACCAGGATCTCGATATCGCCGGTGGGTAAATTGGGATTTTTATTGCTGCGTTCGGCGACTTCCCCTTCGGCCTGAATGACGAATTCACGGCCCAGTTTCCTGGCTTCCCTGCAAAGGTCAGCATTCGAGTTCATGTTGAATACAAGCTGAGTTATGCCATACCTGTCGCGCAGATCGATGAATGTCATTCCTCCGAGATCACGGGATCTCTGTACCCATCCGCTCAGCCTGACTTTTTTCCCTGTGTCTGCCAGCCGCAATTCACCGCAGGTATGTGTTCTGTACATGGTTATTATCAGTTGGTTTGAGTGCGAAAATAGAAATTAACCGCCAAACATATTGGTTTTGGCAAGAAAATATCTGTTATGGCAAAACCAATTGGATTATCTTTATTTCATGGAACTATACAACGACGAGTATTTTATGAACGAAGCCTTCAGGGAGGCCCTGAAGGCACTTGACCGGAATGAGATACCGGTGGGGGCTGTCATCGTCTGCAACAACAGGATCGTTGCCAGGGGACATAATCTGACAGAGACACTCCATGATCCGACCGCACATGCTGAAATGCAGGCTTTCACGGCGGCCACCGGCACAATCGGAGGCAAATACCTTAAGGATTGCACCTTGTACGTGACACTTGAACCATGCGTCATGTGTGCGGGAGCTGCCTACTGGATGCAGCTGGGAAGAATCGTATACGGAGCGGACGATGATAAAAGAGGTTTCACCAGGCTGCGGGTTCAGTTGCTACACCCAAAGACAGTGGTTCAGCGGGGCCTTATGAAAGAAAAATGCAGCCGGCTGCTGAAAGACTTCTTTGAAGCCAGGAGGAACGAACAGCAATATTAATGCACCGTTTCCCGGGCAGCCTTCCGGGCAGATGAAAAGGTCAGCCTGCCGCTTTGGCGGCTGAAACATCCGATTTCTCCCTGAACAACAGCGCGAAAAACACGAGCACCACAATGGCTACCATGGCCGGGATATGCCATATGCTGGTCCACTGATGCACAGTCTCTGCCCCCGCAGTTACCGTGTACAATCCGACGATTACTCCTGAAAACCAGGTTCCTATGAACATTCCCAGGCCATAGGTGGCAAATGTGATCATGCCCTGCGCAGAACTTTTAAGATATGCCGGCGCCTTTGTATCCACGTATATCTGTCCCGTCACAAAAAAGAAATCATAACACAGGCCGTGCAGGATTATGCCAAGGTAAAGCATCCAGACAAGGGGTCCGGTATTGCCGTATGCGAAGAGAACATACCTCAGTATCCAGGAAGTCATGCCGATCATGACCATTTTTTTGACCCCCAGTCTCACGAAAAAGAAAGGCATGATAAGCATGAATATGGCCTCCGACATCTGTCCCATGCTCATCTTGTTGGCAGCGTATTCCATTCCCAGCTCATTAAGGAAAGGGTTGGTCCAGCTGTAGTAAAAAGAAAGGGGTATGCAGGTAAGGATGGAAGCGATGAACATAAGCAGAAACGACCTGTCTTTCAGCAACTGCAGCGCATCCAGTCCCATTATCTCCCTCAGGCTTGCCCGGGCCTCCTTCTTCGGAGGCACGTGGGGCAGGGTGAAGCAGTAAAGGCCAAGGAGGAAGGAGGCGGCCGAACCCACGTACAGCTGCGAAACCGAGGATTCAATTTTCAAATATCCTATGATATTCATGGCCACGATCCAGCCGATAGTGCCCAGGACACGGATGCCGGGGAACTGTTTGCCGGGATTTTCCATCTGGTGGAAGGAAAGGGAGTTGGATATGGCTATTGTCGGCACATAGCACAGGTTGTAAGCCAGCAATCCCGCATAAAACAGACCGAAAGATTTCAGCGTGGTTGTCATCAGCAGCAGGGCGCCACCGATCAGGTGCAGGAAACCCAGCACCTTTTCGCCTGCAAAGAACTTATCCGCCACCAGTCCCACAAAAAAAGGTGAAATCATGGCCGCAATTGAGAAAGTCCCGAATACGAGACCCACTTCCACTGCCTTGAAATGCAAGGTGTTGGTCAGAAAAGTACTGATTGTCACATACCATGTTCCCCATACAA
>JAXDCR010000038.1:0-2701 GCA_034677845.1 Bacteroidales bacterium
ACTTTCCTTCGCCATCCGTTATTTCAGATGTCAGAGCGGTGTTGTCATCACAGCTTCACATAACCCCAAGGAATACAACGGGTATAAAGCATACTGGGAGGACGGGGGACAGATAACCTCACCCCACGACCGGCTCATCATACAGGAGGTGCAGCAGATCAAATCTATCAGTGAGGTCAACCTGAAGCCACGCCATGAGAATATTGAAATCATCGGGAAGGAATTTGATGAAATTTATGCAGACCAGATAACGGGACTTTCACTATCGCATGAAGTGATCCGGTCGCAAGGCAAGATGAAGATCGTCTACACTCCCCTGCATGGCAGCGGAGTCAGGCTGGTGCCGCTGAGTCTGAAAAAATTCGGCTTTGAAAACATAATCAGCGTTCCGGAACAGGATGTGCCTGACGGCAACTTTCCGACTGTCCGCTCTCCCAACCCTGAAGACAGCGCTGCCCTTTCCATGGCCGTTCAGAAGGCCCGCGATACGAATGCCGACCTGGTTATGGCCACCGACCCGGACGCAGACCGGGTGGGAATCGTGGTAAGAGACAGCAAGGGTTACTACCTGCCGCTCAACGGTAACCAGGCAGCTACCCTGCTGATCGATTACCTCCTCGACAGGTGGAAGGCGACGGGAAAACTGAAAGGAAAGGAATTCATTGCCAAGACAATCGTGACAACAGACCTGATCAGTGAACTGGCAGCAGCCTTCAGGGTGCCGTGTTACGAGGTGCTGACGGGCTTCAAATACATTGCCGAACTGATCCGGTCGCTGGAGGGACAGAAAAGCTTTATCGCAGGGGGAGAGGAAAGCTATGGCTACCTGGCCGGTGACTTTGTGAGGGACAAAGACGCCGTCATCTCCTGCTCGCTCATTGCAGAGGCTGCCGCATACGCCAGGGAAAACGGCAAAACGCTGATGGACCGGCTTATTGAAATCTACAGGGAACACGGCCTTTACCGGGAAAAACTCCTGTCACTTGAAAAGAAAGGCAAAGAGGGACTGGAAGAGATTCATCATATCATGACAGGATTCAGACTGAAGCCTCCCGTGCAGATTGATAAAGTCAAAGTCCTTGAAGTCCGTGATTATCTTAATGATGAAAGCCTTGAAGCCGCAAGGAAAAAGAACCATGACATCCCCTTTCCAAAATCCGATGTGCTTCAGTTCTTTCTTAAAGACGGTTCCAAAATATCCTTGCGGCCATCAGGTACGGAGCCCAAGATCAAGTTCTACTTCGCGGTCAGGGGTAAACTTGGCAAAGGTGCTGATTATGAGAAAGCAGTGAAAGAGCTTGACATTAAAATTGACCGGATTATCGGCGAGCTTAAGATTAAATAATTATACCATAACCATGAAGAGTTATCGTAAGGAACTGTGGTTCAATATACCGGCAAGAAGACAGCTTGTCAACATAACCTCCAGGGTGCAGCAATGCCTTGATGAAAGCGGAATCAAGGAAGGTTTGCTGCTGTGCAATGCCATGCACATAACCTCAAGTGTTTTCATAAACGACGATGAGGGGGGACTTCACCATGATTTTGAAGTCTGGCTTGAAAAGCTGGCACCGGAAAAACCATATTCACAATACCAGCACAACGGTTTTGAGGACAACGCGGATGCCCACCTGAAAAGGACAATCATGGGCCGTGAGGTGGTCGTTGCAGTTACCGACGGCAAAATGGACTTTGGCCCCTGGGAGCAGATTTTCTACGGAGAGTTTGATGGCAAAAGAAACAAAAGGGTGCTGGTTAAAATACTGGGTGAATGATGTCATTCCAGATATGTATAGCCATATAGCCCCGACCTGTAATTCGAAAGAAACTCCTTGCCTTCTTCGGCAGTGATGATTCCTGCCTTAACAGAAGCCGTTACCCAGGTTTCAACCGTGCGTACCAGTTTTTTGGCATTGTACTGCACATAATCGAGCACTTCCGCAACTGTTTCACCATCGATGATCTTGTCTATCTCATAACCTTCGTCGGTAACGGTGACATGAACCGCATTTGTGTCACCAAAAAGGTTATGCAGGTCGCCCAGTATCTCCTGGTAAGCACCCACAAGAAAGACCCCTATGTAATAAGATTCCTTGGGTTTCAGCGCATGTACGGGCAGGTAATATGAAAAATTCCTGGTTGAAATGAAGTTATCGATCTTGCCGTCTGAATCACAGGTAATATCCTGTATTGTGGCCGCCCGGGCCGGCTTTTCATCCAGCCGCTGAATGGGCATGACAGGAAACACCTGATCCACCGCCCAGGAATCCGGCATTGACTGGAACAATGAAAAGTTGCAGAAGTATTTATCAGCCAGCAATTTGGGAAGGTGTCTCAGATCATCCGGTATATGCTTGGTATCCAGCGTCATCTGGTACAGTTCCCGGGCAATCGACCAGAAAAGACGCTCAATCTGGGCACGCGTCTTCAGATCCAGCAAGCCAAGACTGAAACGGTCAAGTGATTCCTCCCTGATCTGCTGGGCATCATGCCACGTTTCAAGCATACGTTGCTGGTTGAAATTATCCCACAGGCTGAAGATCTCTTTTACAAGTTCATGGTCATTCTCGCCGACATCCACCTCTACATCCCAATCGGGAAGGGTTGCCGTCTCGAGCACTTCAAAGATGAGAACCGAATGATGTGCAGTGAGTGATCGACCTGATTCTGTAATAACGTTAGGATGAGGGATATTGTTCTT